>CAYGUQ010000047.1:0-14998 GCA_964352995.1 uncultured Rhodobacterales bacterium | reverse complement strand
AGCCGGGCTCGGTGAAGCCGCACACGAAGTTCGAGGCCGAGGCCTACATCCTGACGAAGGAGGAGGGCGGCCGCCACACGCCGTTCTTCACCAACTACCGGCCGCAGTTCTACTTCCGCACGACGGACGTGACCGGCACCGTGTCGCTGCCCGAGGGCACCGAGATGGTGATGCCGGGCGACAACCTGAAGTTCGAGGTGTCGCTGATCGCGCCGATCGCCATGGAGGAGAAGCTGCGCTTCGCCATCCGCGAAGGCGGCCGAACCGTCGGCGCAGGCGTCGTCTCGAAGATCATCGAGTAAGCAAGACTGAACCGCGCGGGCCGGGGGCCCCGGCGCAATCCATGGCCCCCGGCCCGCGTGTTTTCGGCCGGTCCGAACGAGAAGGCCCAGAGAGGCGAAGATGCAAAGTCAGAACATCCGCATCCGGCTGAAGGCGTTCGATCACCGCGTGCTCGACCAGAGCACGCTGGAGATCGTCAACACCGCCAAGCGCACGGGCGCCGAGGTGCGCGGGCCGATCCCGCTGCCCACGAAGATCGAGAAGTTCACGGTTCTCCGTGGACCTCACGTGGACAAGAAGAGCCGCGAGCAGTTCGAGATCCGCACCCACAAGCGGCTCCTCGACATCGTGGACCCGACGCCGCAGACGGTGGACGCGCTGATGAAGCTCGACCTCGCCGCCGGCGTCGACGTCGAAATCCGGATCTGAGGGGGCTATCGAGATGCGCTCCGGAGTGATCGCTAAGAAGCTGGGCATGACCCGGCTGTTCATGCCCGACGGTCGGCAGGTGCCGGTCACGGTGCTGCAGATGGAAGAGGTTCAGGTCGTCGCCCAGCGCACGGCCGAGCGCGACGGCTACACCGCCGTCCAGCTCGGCGCCGGCGCGGCGAAGCCGAAGAACGTGACGCAGCCGATGCGCGGCCACTTCGCCGTCGCGAAGGTCGCGCCCAAGCGGAAGATCTGCGAGTTCCGCGTGGCGCCCGAGAACCTCATCGACGTGGGCGCGGAGATCACCGCCGACCACTTCATCGAGGGCCAGCACGTCGACGTCTCCGGCACCAGCATCGGCAAGGGCTTCGCCGGCGCCATGAAGCGGTGGAACTTCGGCGGCCTGCGCGCGTCGCACGGCGTGTCGATCAGCCACCGCTCGCACGGCTCGACCGGCCAGTGCCAGGACCCCGGCAAGGTGTTCAAGGGCAAGAAGATGGCCGGCCACATGGGCGCCGCCAAGGTGACGACCCAGAACCTGCGCGTGGTCAAGACCGACCCCGAGCGCGGGCTGATCATGATCAAGGGCGCCGTGCCGGGTTCGCGCGGCGGCTGGGTGACGGTGCGCGACGCGGTGAAGCGGAAGGCCCCCGACGGCCTGCCGACGCCCGCCGCCATCCGCGCCGCCGCGAGCGAAGCCCAGGTCGACGCGCCCGCTGGCGAGACGGAAGGGACCGAAGCATGAAGCGCGAGGCGATCACGCTTGACGGCCAGCCTGCGGGCGAGGTCGAGCTGAGCGAGGCCGTGTTCGGCGTCGAGCCGCGCGCGGACATCCTGCACCGCGTCGTGCGCTGGCAGCTCGCCAAGCGCCAGGCCGGCACGCACCACGCCAAGACCCGGTCGGAGATGAACTACTCCACCAAGAAGATCGTGCGTCAGAAGGGCTCCGGCGGCGCCCGCCACGGCTCCAAGGGCGCGCCGATCTTCCGTCACGGCGGCGGCTACAAGGTGCCGACCCCGCGCAGCCACGCGCACGACCTCCAGAAGAAGGTCCGCGCGCTGGGCCTGAAGATGGCGCTGTCGTCCAAGCTCCGCGACGACGCCATCGTCGTGATCGACGAGGCCCGCCTCGACGCGCCGAAGACCAAAGCGCTGCTGGCGAAGCTGAAGGATCGCGGCTGGAAGCGCGCGCTCGTCATCGACGGGCCCGAGGTCGACGCGAACTTCCTGCTCGCCTCGCG
Source organism: uncultured Rhodobacterales bacterium (assembly GCA_964352995.1). Classification (GTDB taxonomy): domain Bacteria; phylum Pseudomonadota; class Alphaproteobacteria; order Rhodobacterales; family Rhodobacteraceae; genus Rubrimonas. The sequence continues at coordinate 13,046 of CAYGUQ010000047.1, read as the reverse complement.
CAACATCGAGGGCATCGACATCCTGCCGAGCCAGGGCGCGAACGTCTACGACATCCTGAAGCGCGACACGCTCGTGCTGACGCGCGCCGGCGCCGCGGCCCTCGAGGCCCGGCTCGCCGGCAACACCGGGGAGGCCGCATCGTGAGCGCGAGCCCTAAGCACTACGACGCCATCCGGCGTCCCATCATCACCGAGAAGGCCACCATGGCGTCGGAGTCCGGCGCGGTGGTCTTCGAGGTCGCCAAGGACGCGAACAAGACCGAGATCAAGGATGCGGTCGAGGCGCTGTTCGGCGTGAAGGTGAAGGCGGTGAACACCGTCCTCCAGAAGGGCAAGGTCAAGCGTTTCAAGGGTCGCCTCGGCGTCCGCAACGATCGCAAGAAGGCCTACGTCACCCTCGAGGAAGGCCAGACCATCGACGTGACGACCGGTCTCTGACCGGTCTGAGCACCCTTAACGGACAACGGAAGACAGCAAGATGGCGTTGAAATCATACAAACCAACGACGCCGGGCCAGCGCGGGCTGGTTCTGATCGACCGTTCGGAACTCTGGAAAGGCCGTCCCGTCAAGTCCCTCACCGAGGGGCTTCATCGGCACGGCGGCCGGAACAACACCGGGCGGATCACAGCGCGTCGGATCGGCGGCGGAGCCAAGCGGCTCTACCGCATCGTCGACTTCAAGCGGCGGAAGTGGGACATGCCCGCGACCGTCGAGCGGATCGAGTACGACCCCAACCGCACGGCGTTCATCGCCCTCGTCAAGTATCAGGACGGCGAGCAGGCCTACATCCTCGCGCCCCAGCGCCTCGCCGTCGGCGACAGCGTGGTGGCCGGCGAGAAGGTCGACGTTAAGCCCGGCAACGCGATGCCGCTGGCCGGCATGCCGATCGGCACCATCGTCCACAACGTGGAGATGAAGCCGGGCAAGGGCGGCCAGATCGCGCGCGCCGCGGGCTCCTACGCCCAGTTCGTCGGCCGCGGCGGCGGCTACGCGCAGCTCCGCCTCACTTCCGGCGAGCTGCGGCTCGTGCGCCAGGAGTGCATCGCGACGGTGGGCGCGGTGTCGAACCCCGACAACAGCAACCAGAATCTCGGCAAGGCGGGGCGCGTGCGGCACATGGGCAAGCGCCCGTCGGTCCGCGGCGTCGTGATGAACCCGATCGACCACCCGCATGGCGGCGGCGAAGGCCGCACCTCGGGCGGCCGTCACCCGGTCACCCCGTGGGGCAAGCCGACGAAGGGGCGCAAGACGCGCTCCAACAAGGCGACCGACAAGCTCATTCTCCGCTCGCGCCACGCGCGCAAGGGCAAACGGTAAAGGGGGCCCGGAAGCATGCCGCGTTCCGTCTGGAAGGGCCCGTTCGTCGACGCCCACGTTCTGAAGAAGGCCGAGAAGGCTTCGGCTTCGGGACGAAACGACGTGATCAAGATCTGGTCGCGTCGCTCGACCATCCTGCCGCAGTTCGTCGGACTCACGTTCGGCGTCTACAACGGCAAGAAGCACATCCCTGTGGCGGTGTCCGAGGACATGATCGGCCACAAGTTCGGCGAGTTCTCGCCGACGCGCACCTATTACGGCCACGCCGCCGATAAAAAGGCGAAGCGGAGGTAATCATGGGCCAGCAGTCGAACCCGCGCCGCGCCGCGGACAACGAGGCGATGGCGGTGAGCAAGATGCTGCGGACGAGCCCGCAGAAGCTCAACCTCGTCGCCGCGCTCATCCGCAAGAAGCCGGTCGCCAAGGCGCTCGCCGATCTCACCTTCAGCAAGAAGCGCATCGCCGCCGATGTGAAGAAGACGCTGCAGAGCGCGATCGCGAACGCCGAGAACAATCACAACCTCGACGTCGATGACCTCATCGTCGCCGAGGCCTGGGTGGGCAAGAACCTGGTGATGAAGCGCGGCAGCCCCCGCGCGCGCGGCCGCTACGGCAAGATCATGAAGCCGTTCAGCCAGCTCACGATCAAGGTTCGCCAGGAGGAGCAGGCCTGATGGGACATAAAGTCAATCCGATCGGCCTGCGCCTGCAGGTCAACCGCACCTGGGACAGCCGCTGGTTCGCCGACGGCAAGGAGTACGGCGACCTTCTCCACGAGGACATCAAGATCCGCGAGTTCGTGAAGAAGGAATGCGCCCAGGCCGGCGTCAGCCGCGTCGTGATCGAGCGCCCGCACAAGAAGTGCCGGGTGACGATCCACTCCGCGCGACCGGGCGTGATCATCGGCAAGAAGGGCGCCGACATCGAGAAGCTGCGGCAGAAGATCGCCAAGTTCACGGCGTCGGAGCTGCATCTCAACATCGTCGAGATCCGCAAGCCGGAAGTCGACGCCCAGCTCGTCGCCGAGAACATCGCCCAGCAGCTCGAGCGCCGCGTCGGCTTCCGCCGCGCGCTGAAGCGCGCCGTGCAGAACGCCATGAAGATGGGCGCGCAGGGCATCCGCATCAACGCCGCCGGACGTCTCGGCGGCGCCGAGATCGCGCGCACGGAGTGGTATCGCGAGGGCCGCGTGCCCCTGCACACGCTGCGCGCCGACATCGATTACGCCCACGCCGAGGCGAAGACCGCCTACGGCATCTGCGGGATCAAGGTCTGGATCTTCAAGGGCGAGATCATGGAGCACGATCCGGCGGCGCGCGATCGTCGTCAGGAAGAGTTTCAGCAGGCCGGCGGCCGGGGCGGCGGCGGGGACCGTGGTCCGCGCCCGCAGCGCTGACGGCTTGTGAGGGAGTAGAGCGATGCTGTCGCCGAAACGGACGAAGTTCCGCAAGCAGTTCAAGGGCCGCATGCACGGCGAGGCGAAGGGCGGCACCGCCCTGAACTTCGGCGAGTACGGTCTGAAGGCGGTCGAGCCCGAGCGCGTGACCGCGCGCCAGATCGAGGCCGCCCGCCGCGCCATGACGCGCCACATGAAGCGCCAGGGGCGGGTGTGGATCCGCATCTTCCCCGACGTGCCGGTGACGCAGAAGCCCACCGAGGTCCGCATGGGCAAGGGCAAGGGCTCCGTCGAGTACTGGGCGGCCAAGGTGAAGCCGGGCCGCATCATGTTCGAGATCGACGGCGTGCCGCTGCCGATCGCCGAGGAGGCCCTGCGCCTCGCGGCGATGAAGCTGCCGGTCAAGACCCGCTTCGTGCAGCGCGAGGACTGGTGATTTCTGATCGCCGTCCGGCTGACCGAACGGTCTGACGACGAGACGATGAGCCCCGCCGAAAGGCGGGGTTCTTGCTTCACGGCGACCCTCTGGCGCTCCCTATGGCGCCGGGGAGGGCGGGCCCGTCGCGGAATTCCGCGGTTGCGCTGCGCTGAAGCCGCGACATTGCTTGCCTTGCCGCCGCGCAGCCTGTAGGGAGGCCGCTCATCTACGATCCCACCGGAATCAGGGTGACCCGGCGATGCGTCGCCAGAGGGCTCGCCGGTGATGTTTGGAAAGGAACTATGGCGATGAACGCCAAGGATCTGCGGGACAAGTCGCCGGACCAGCTTCGCGAGGATCTCGCGCAGCTGAAGAAGGAGTCCTTCAACCTGCGCTTCCAGCAGGCCACCGGGCAGCTGGAGAACACGGCGCGGTTCAAGGCCGTGCGCCGCGACGCGGCGCGGGTTCTGACCGTCCTCAACCAGAAGGCCGCCGCTGCGGCCGCGGAGGCCTGAGCCATGCCCAAGCGCATTCTCCAGGGCACGGTCGTGAGCGACAAGAACGAGAAGACCATCACGGTCCTCGTCGAGCGGCGCTTCACCCACCCGCTGATGAAGAAGGTCGTGCGGTCCTCCAAGAAGTACCGCGCCCATGACGAAGGCAACATCGCGAAGGTCGGCCAGACGGTCCGCATCGTCGAATGCCGCCCGATCTCGAAGAACAAGTGCTGGGAGCTGGTGACGGACGCGGCCGCAGAGGCCTGACCCCTCTCCAATTTCCGGCTCGTGAAACCCCGGGGCCATGTCCCCGAAGGTCAGGAGCTGATCCATGATCCAGATGCAGACGAATCTGGAAGTCGCCGATAATTCCGGCGCCCGGCGCGTGCAGTGCATCAAGGTGCTCGGCGGCGCGAAGCGCAAGTACGCGTCGGTCGGCGACATCATCGTCGTTTCCGTCAAGGAAGCCATTCCCCGCGGCCGCGTGAAGAAGGGCGACGTCCGCAAGGCCGTCATCGTCCGCACCGCCAAGGAAGTGCGCCGCGACGACGGCACCGCGATCCGTTTCGACGGCAACGCCGCGGTGATCATCAACAACAACAACGAGCCGATCGGCACGCGCATCTTCGGCCCGGTGGTCCGCGAGCTGCGCGCCAAGAACTTCATGAAGATCATCTCGCTCGCGCCGGAGGTGCTGTGATGGCCGCGAAGCTCAAGAAGGGCGACAAGGTCGTCGTGCTCACGGGGCGCGACAAGGGCAAGGAAGGCGAGATCCTCAAGGTCATGCCGTCCGAGGGCCGCGCCGTCGTCGGCGGCGTGAACACCGTGATCCGCCACACCAAGCAGAGCCAGGGTTCGCAGGGCGGCCGCATCCCCAAGGATGCGCCGATCCAGCTCAGCAACCTCGCGCTGGTCGACCCCAAGGAGGGCGGCCCGACCCGCGTGGGCTTCAAGATGGTCGAGGGCAAGAAGGTCCGCTTCGCCAAGAAGTCGGGGGAGGTGATCGATGCTTGACGAAACCGGATACGTCCCGCGGCTGCGCACGCTCTATGACGAGACGATCAAGCCGGCGATGATCTCGGAGTTCTCCTACAAGAACGCGATGATGGCGCCGAAGCTCGACAAGATCGTCCTCAACATGGGCGTCGGCGAGGCAGTCGGAGACAGCAAGAAGATCAAGACGGCGCACGACGATCTCATGAAGATCGCCGGCCAGAAGCCGGTCATCACCAAGGCCAAGAACTCCATCGCGGGCTTCAAGGTGCGCGAGGAGATGCCGCTCGGCGTGAAGGTGACGCTGCGCGCGGCGCGGATGTACGATTTCCTCGACCGTCTCATCACGGTGGCGATGCCGCGCATCCGCGACTTCCGCGGCGTGAACCCCAAGAGCTTCGACGGCCGCGGCAACTACGCCATGGGCATCCGCGAGCACATCGTGTTCCCCGAGATCGAGTACGACAAGATCGATCAGATGTGGGGCATGGACATCATCATCTGCACCACGGCCAGGACGGACGACGAGGCCCGGGCGCTGCTGAAGCATTTCAACATGCCGTTCCGGACCTGAGCGGGGGGATAGAGACATGGCCAAGACAAGCATGATCCAGCGCGAAGCGAAGCGCGCCGCCCTCGTCAAGAAGTACGCCGCCCAGCGCGCGCGTCTCAAGGAAACGGCGTCCAACACCGACCTGCCGATGGAGGAGCGCTTCAAGGCCCGGCTGAAGCTGGCCAAGCTGCCGCGCAACTCCTCGCCGACCCGGCTGCACAGCCGCTGCGAGATCTCGGGCCGTCCGAAGGCCTATTACCGCAAGCTGCGGATGAGCCGCATTGCGCTTCGGGACCTCGCCTCGGTCGGCCAGGTTCCCGGCATGGTCAAGTCGAGCTGGTGAGGGAGGGCGACAGATGAGCATGAACGATCCTCTCGGCGATATGCTGACCCGTATCCGCAACGCCCAGATGCGCAACAAGTCCACCGTGAAGACGCCGGCCTCCAAGCTGCGCGGTCGCGTGCTGGAGGTGCTGCAGGCGGAGGGCTACATCCGCGGCTACGAGCTGATCGACAAGGGCGACCACAAGCCCGAGTACGAGATCAGCCTGAAATACTTCGACGGCCGGCCGGTGATCCGCGAACTGAAGCGCATCTCCACCCCCGGCCGGCGCGCCTACTCCGGCGTCGACGGTCTGCCTTCGGTCCGCAACGGGCTGGGCGTGGCGATCGTCTCGACGTCGCGGGGCGTGATGTCCGACGCGCAGGCCCGCGCCGACAATGTCGGCGGCGAAGTGCTCTGCACGGTGTTCTGAGGAGGCCCGGGATCATGTCACGCATCGGCAAGAAGCCCATCGAGGCCCCCAAGGGCGTCGAATGGAAGGTCTCCGGCCAGAAGGTCGAGGCGAAGGGCCCGAAGGGCGTCCGCACGTTCACCGCGACTGACGACGTGGACGTCAAGCTCGACGGCGCCGTCATCACCGTGCGCCCGCGCGGCGACAGCAAGCGCGCGCGCCAGCAGTGGGGCATGACGCGCACGCAGATCGCCAACCTGGCGCAGGGCGTCACCGAGGGCTTCAAGAAGGAGCTCGAGATCGTCGGCGTCGGCTACCGCGCCGCGGTCGCCGGCAAGACGCTGAAGCTCTCGCTGGGCTACAGCCACGACGTCGAGTTCGCGATCCCCGAGGGGATCGAGATCAAGTGCGCGAAGCCGACCGAGGTGGAGATCACCGGGTCCGACCAGCAGCAGGTCGGGCAGGTCGCGGCGGAGATTCGTGATTGGCGCCGGCCGGAGCCCTACAAGGGCAAGGGCGTGCGCTACAAGAACGAGTACATCTTCCGCAAGGAAGGCAAGAAGAAGTAAGGGGGCGCAAAATGGCGAACACAAAGCTCAAGCTGTTCCTGCGCCGCCGCATGCGCGTGCGCTCGAAACTCCGCAAGCATGCCGGCGACAAGCCGCGGCTTTCGGTGCACCGGTCGTCGAAGAACATCTCCGTGCAGGTGATCGACGACATGCAGGGTCGGACCCTGGCCGCCGCCTCCTCGCTCGAGGCGCCGCTGGGCGTGGTCGGCAAGAACAACCTCGAGGCCGCCGCCAAGATCGGCGCGGCCATCGCCGAGCGCGCGAAGGCGGCCGGCGTCGAGGACGTGTATTTCGATCGCGGCGGCTTCATCTTCCATGGGAAGATCAAGGCCCTCGCCGACGCCGCCCGTGAGGGCGGCCTGAAGTTCTGAGGAGGCCGAGATGGCGAGAGAAGACGAGCGCCGCGGCCGCGGCCCCGGCGGCGGGCGAGACCGGCGCGAGCGGGAAGAGCCCGAATTCCAGGATCGGCTGGTCGCGATCAACCGCGTCTCCAAGACGGTGAAGGGCGGCAAGCGCTTCGGCTTCGCCGCGCTGGTGATCGTGGGAGACCAGAAGGGCCGCGTGGGCTTCGGCTCGGGCAAGGCCCGCGAGGTTCCCGAGGCGATCCGCAAGGCCACCGAGGAAGCGAAGCGCGAGATGATCCGCGTGCCGCTGCGCGAGGGCCGGACGCTGCATCACGACATGTACGGCCGCCACGGCGCCGGCAAGGTCGTCATGCGGGCGGCGCCGCAGGGCACCGGCATCATCGCCGGCGGCCCGATGCGCGCCGTGTTCGAGATGCTGGGGATCCAGGACGTCGTGGCGAAGTCCATCGGCACCCAGAACCCCTACAACATGATCCGCGCCACCTTCGAAGGCCTGAAGCTCGAGACCTCGCCCCGGCAGGTCGCGGCGCGTCGGGGCAAGAAGGTCGCCGACATCCTGCCCAAGCGCGACGAGACGCCGAGCGATGCGCCCGTCGAGCTGGCTGAGGCGGAGTGATCGCAATGGCCAAGACCATCGTCGTGAAGCAGATCGGCAGCCCGATCCGCCGGCCCGCCAAGCAGCGCCAGACGCTGATCGGCCTGGGCCTCAACAAGATGCACCGCGAGCGCGAGCTCGAGGACACGCCCGCGGTCCGCGGCATGGTGAACGCCATCCCGCATCTCGCGAAGATCATCGAGGAGCGCGGCTGAAGCCGCGTCTCGAACGGCCCCCGCAGTGATCGGGGGCCGAGCGCTTCCGGCGCGCCGCCGCGGCGGCGCGCCGCTTTGTCCGGCCGGGCCCCGTGGTCCGGTCTGTCGCGCCCCGGGCCGTTCCGGGGCTGCGCGGTCCGCAAGGGCCGCTTGTCGTGGGGGCCGGGCGTCGACGCGCGCCGGTCCATCCGACCAGAGGAGACGCGTCGATGAAACTGAACGAACTCGCCGACAACGCCGGCGCCACCAAGAAGCGCAAGCGCGTCGGCCGCGGCCCCGGCTCCGGCATGGGCAAGACCGCCGGGCGCGGCATCAAGGGCCAGACCTCGCGGTCGGGCGTCGCGATCAAGGGCTACGAAGGCGGCCAGATGCCGCTGCATCGGCGTCTGCCGAAGCGCGGCTTCAGCAGCCTCAACCCGGTTCACCATGCGGTGATCAACCTCGACACGATCGAGCGCGCCTTCGAGCGCGGCGCTCTCTCGGGCGACGGCGTGATCGACGAGAACGCGCTGCTCGCGGCGGGCGTCGTGCGCCGCGTGCTCGACGGCGTGAAGCTGCTGGCCAAGGGCGAGCTGTCCCGGCCCGTCACGCTGGAGCTTGCGGCGGCCTCGGCTGCGGCGATCGCCGCAGTTGAAAAGGCCGGCGGAAAGGTCGAGGTGATCGACGTCGTGGCCCGTCGCCGCGCCGCCGCCCGCGCTCTCCGCGAGGCGGCCAAGTCCGAGTGAACAGAGCGCTGCCCGTAGGGGCGCGATAGGGGACCTGCATGGCTTCAGCCGCAGAGCAACTCGCCGCCAACCTGAGCTGGAGCACCTTCGGCAAGGCCAAGGAGCTCCAGAACAGGATCCTGTTCACGCTCGGGCTGCTGATCGTCTACCGGCTCGGGACCTACATCCCGATGCCGGGCATCGACCCCGACCAGCTGGCGCGGTTCATAGAGCAGACATCGGGAGGCATTCTCGGGGTCTTCAACATGTTCGCCGGCGGCGCCGTCGGGCGCATGGCGATCTTCGCGCTGGGCATCATGCCCTACATCTCCGCCTCCATCATCATGCAGCTGATGACCTCCATGGTCCCGCACCTGGAGCAGCTGAAGAAGGAGGGCGAGGCCGGCCGCAAGAAGATCAACCAGTACACCCGCTACGGCACGGTGGTTCTGGCGACGGTGCAGGCCTACGGCATCGCCGTGGGGCTGGAGGGGCAGGGGCTCGCGGTCGATCCGGGGCTGTTCTTCCGGGCCTCCGCCGTCATCACGCTCGTCGGCGGCACCATGTTCCTGATGTGGCTCGGCGAGCAGATCACGGCGCGGGGCGTCGGCAACGGCATCTCGCTGATCATCTACATCGGCATCGTCGCGGAGTTGCCGCGGGCGATGGCGCAGTTCTTCGAGCTGGGCCGCACCGGCCAGCTGTCGGCGATCGTGATCATCGCGGTGCTGCTCGGCGCCATCGCCGTGATCGCGGGCGTGGTGTTCATCGAGCGCGCCCAGCGGCGCATCCTGATCCAGTATCCCAAGCGTCAGGTCGGGCAGAAGGTGTATGGCGGGGAATCGAGCCATCTGCCGCTCAAGGTGAACACCGCGGGCGTCATCCCGCCGATCTTCGCCTCCTCGCTGCTGCTGCTGCCGGCCACCGTCGCGGGCTTCTCCGCGGATGGCGGCGGCGAGATCCTCGGCACGATCTCGGCGCTGCTGGGGCGCGGCCAGCCGCTCTTCATGGTGATCTTCGTCGCCCTGATCGTGTTCTTCGCCTTCTTCTACACCGCGGTGGTGTTCAACCCGGAAGAGGTGGCGGAAAACCTCAAGAAGCATGGCGGCTTCGTGCCGGGCATCCGGCCGGGCAAGCGGACGGCGGAGTATCTCGACTACGTGCTGACGCGGCTGACTCTTGTGGGCGCGCTCTATCTCGCGGTGGTCTGCGTGCTGCCGGAACTGCTGATCGCCGAGCTGTCGGTGCCATTCTACTTCGGCGGCACGTCGCTGCTGATCGTAGTGTCGGTCACGATGGACTTCATCACGCAGGTGCAGAGCCATCTGCTCGCGCACCAGTACGGCGACCTGATCGAGAAGTCGAAACTGCGCGGGCGCGGCAAGCGCGCGCCGTCGCGGGGCCCGGCGAGAGGCCGGAGCTGAGCGCCGGTCAACGGCGCCTGAACGTGCGGGGCTGATCCGGAGGGGATCGGCGGCCCAGCGAGGGGGAGACGGCGAGCGATGAACATCATTCTTCTGGGGCCGCCGGGCGCCGGCAAGGGAACCCAGGCGCGCATCCTGTGCGAGACGCGGGGCATGGTGCAGCTCTCCACCGGAGACATGCTGCGCGCGGCCGTGGCTGCCGGCACCGAGGTCGGGCGCAAGGCCGACGCGGTGATGAAGGCGGGCGGCCTCGTGTCGGACGACATCGTCGTCGGCGTGGTCGACGAGCGCCTCGACGCGCCTGACGTGGCTGGCGGCGTGATCTTCGACGGCTTTCCGCGCACCGGCCCGCAGGCCAAGGCGCTCGACGGCCTGCTCGCGGACAAGGGCATGGCGCTCGACGCCGTGGTCAACATGGAGGTCGACGACGCCGCCATGGTCGACCGCATCGCCGGCCGCTACACCTGCGCCGGCTGCGGCGAGGGCTACCACGACAGCAGCAAGCAGCCGGCGAAGCCCGGCGTCTGCGACAAGTGCGGCTCGACCGAGTTCAAGCGCCGCAAGGACGACAACGCCGAGACGGTCGCGGCGCGTCTCAAGGAGTATCACGCCGAGACGGCTCCTCTGATCGCCTACTATCAGGCGACCGGGAAGCTGAAGGCGGTGGACGGCATGGCCGACATCGGCGAGGTGACCAGGTCGATCGCGGCGGCGCTGGACGGGTAGGACGAATTCCCGGCTTCGCCGCTTGACGCGGCGTGGCCGGTTTCTATAGTGCGCGCTTCTCTCGATACCGGAATCGGTCGCGCGAGGAGCGTTGACGCGTTGGCGCGCATCCGCGGCCGGCCATTCGAGACAGCCCCGGTCTGCGGGGCCCAGCAGTGACGGAGACAGGCAGTGGCGCGCATCGCCGGTGTGAACATTCCGACCAACAAGCAGGTCCACGTGGCCCTGACTTACATTCATGGCATCGGTCAGACGACCGCCCGCGGCATCTGCGACTCGACGGGCGTCGACCCGGCGCGGCGTGTGAACGAGCTGAGCGACGCCGACGTGCTGCGCATCCGCGAGCACATCGACGCCAACGTCCAGGTCGAGGGCGACCTTCGCCGCGAGGTGGCGGTGAACATCAAGCGGCTGATGGACCTCGGCTGCTACCGCGGCCTGCGCCACCGCCGCGGTCTTCCGGTTCGCGGCCAGCGCACGCACACCAACGCGCGCACCCGCAAGGGCCCCGCCAAGCCGATCGCCGGCAAGAAGAAGTAAGGAGCGCCCTTCATGGCCAAGCCAGCCGCCCGCCCGAAGCGCCGCGAGCGCAAGAACATCACCTCCGGCGTCGCGCATGTGAACTCGTCGTTCAACAATACGATGATCACGATCGCCGACGCGCAGGGCAACGCGATCTCGTGGTCCTCCGCCGGCACCATGGGCTTCAAGGGCTCGCGCAAGTCCACGCCCTACGCCGCGCAGGTCGCCGCAGAGGATGCGGGCAAGAAGGCGCAGGAGCATGGCGTGCGCACCATCGAGGTGCTCGTCCAGGGGCCGGGTTCGGGCCGCGAGTCCGCGCTGCGCGCGCTGCAGGCCGTGGGCTTCACGATCACCCAGATCAAGGACGTGACGCCCATCGCCCATAACGGATGCCGACCGCCCAAGCGTCGGCGCGTCTGAGACAGGTTTCACCCTGCGTCCACGGCGGGCCCGCTCCAGGTCGAGCGGGCTTTTGTCGTGACGCATCCTCGGGAAGCGCCCGGCGCGGGATCCGCCAGCGGCGCGTGAATGGAGGAGAGCAGATATGATCCACAAGAACTGGGTGGAGCTGATCAAGCCCACCGGACTGGAATTCGAAGCCGGCCCCGACCTCCGCCGCAAGGCGACCGCCGTCGCCGAGCCGCTCGAGCGGGGCTTCGGCCTGACGCTCGGCAACGCCCTGCGCCGCGTGCTTCTCGGCTCGCTCCAGGGCGCGGCCGTGACGGCGATCCAGATCGACGGCGTGCTGCACGAGTTCTCGTCGGTGCCCGGCGTCCGCGAGGACGTGACCGACATCGTGCTCAACATAAAGGGCGTGGCGCTGCGCATGGACGTGGACGGGCCGAAGCGGCTGACGCTGCGCGGCAAGGGCCCCGCGGTGCTGCGCGCCCGCGACATCCAGGAGATCGCGGGCGTCACGGTGCTGAACCCCGACCACGTGATCTGCCACCTCGACGACGATGCGACGCTGCACATGGAGCTGACCGTCGGCATCGGGAAGGGCTACGTCTCGGCCGACAAGAACCGCCCCGAGGACGCGCCCATCGGCATGATCCCGGTCGACAGCCTGTTCAGCCCGGTCAAGAAGGTCAGCTACAAGGTCGAGCCCACCCGCGAGGGGCAGGTGCTCGACTACGACAAGCTGACCCTGACGGTGGAGACCAACGGCGCCTTGACTCCCGAGGACGCCATCGCCTACGCCGCGCGCATCCTGCAGGACCAGCTGCGGACCTTCATCAACTTCGAGGAGCCGCAGGAGGCGACCCACCACGCTGGCGACGAGAACCTCGAGTTCAACCCGCTGCTGCTGAAGAAGGTCGACGAGCTGGAGCTTTCGGTCCGCTCGGCCAACTGCCTGAAGAACGACAACATCGTCTACATCGGCGACCTGATCCAGAAGACCGAGGCGGAGATGCTGCGCACGCCGAACTTCGGGCGCAAGTCGCTCAACGAGATCAAGGAAGTGCTGACGGCGATGGGCCTGCATCTCGGGATGGAGGTGTCCGACTGGCCGCCCGAGAACATCGACGACCTCGCCAAGAAGTTCGAGGACCAGTTCTGAAGACGCGCGGGCGCTGCGGCGCCCGCTGGAACGCCGGGCAGGACGCCCCAAGGAGGCGGCCCCGAAGCAGGGTCGCCGGACAAAGCATAAAGCACCATAGGAGATCACGACCATGCGCCACGGATCCGGCCGTCGCAAACTGAACCGCACCGCCTCTCACCGCCAGGCGATGCTCGCGAACATGGCCTGCTCGCTCATCGAGCACGAGCAGATCAAGACGACGCTGCCCAAGGCGAAGGAGCTGCGGCCCTACGTCGAGCGGCTCATCACCCTCGGCAAGCGCGGCGACCTGCACGCGCGTCGCCTGTGCCTCGCGCAGATCAAGCAGGAGCCTGCGGTGAAGAAGCTGTTCGAGACCCTCGGCCAGCGCTACGCCGAGCGGCCCGGCGGCTACAGCCGCGTTCTGAAGGCCGGCTTCCGCTATGGCGACATGGCGCCGATGGCGATCATCGAGCT
>CAYGUQ010000046.1:1977-15053 GCA_964352995.1 uncultured Rhodobacterales bacterium | reverse complement strand
GCTTTCGGGCCGCCGAGGAACGCGATCATCACGATGCGGGCGCTGTCGGCGGCCGCGCGCACGTTGCGGGCGATGTAGTCCCCGCCCACCATGTCGAGCACCACGTCGACGCCCCGGCCGCCGGTGGCCTCCTTCACGACCTCCACGAAATCCTGCTCGCGATAGAGGATGGCGCGCTCGGCCCCGAGCGCCTCGCAGGCCCGCGCCTTGTCGGCCGAGCCGACCGTGGTGAAGACGCGGGCGCCGAAGACGCGCCCCAGCTGGATCGCGGTCGTGCCGATGCCGGACGAGCCACCATGGACCAGCAGCGTCTCGCCCGCCTTCAGCCCGCCGCGCATGAAGACGTTGGTCCACACGGTGAAGAACGTCTCGGGGAGCGCCGCGGCCTGCTCGGGCGCGAAGCCCTTGGGCCAGGGCAGGCAGTGCGGCGCCGGCGCGACGACGTATTCGGCGTACGCGCCGCCGGGCGTCAGCGCGCTCACGCGGTCGCCGACCTTCCACGGCTCCGCGCCGGGGCCGACGGCGACGATCTCGCCGGCCGCCTCGAGCCCGGGCAGATCGCTCGCGCCCGGCGGCGGGTCGTAGAGGCCGGCGCGCTGCAGGGCGTCGGGCCGGTTCACGCCGATGGCGTGCGCGCGGATCAGCACCTCGCCGGGGCCGGGATGCGGCGTCGGGCGGGTCGTCGGCCTGAGCGCCTCCGGCCCGCCGGGCGCGGCGATCTCGACTGCGCGCATCGTCGATGGCAGGGCGCTGGTCATCCTTGGTCTCTCCCTCGCTCGCGCTCGCGGCGCCGCGCCCTTTCTAGCGCGCCGGCCCGGGCGCCTGTCCAGCGCCGGGCGAGGCGCGGCGGCGCTTTACAGCGCCGTTCCGCGGCGATAGCGAAACCGCTGGCCCGCCGAACCGCGGGCGCAGACGGAGGGCGCGATGACGCCGCGACCGCGATGACCCCCTCGCCGCCGTCCTTCGCCGCGCGCGTCGCCGTGATCGGCTGGGGCTCGCTCATCTGGGATCTCGACGATCTCGCGCCGCACGTGACCGGGGAATGGGCGCTTGGCGGCGGCCCCGCCCTGCCGCTGGAGTTCTCCCGCATCTCGCCCAAGCGCGCCATGAGCCTGGTGGTGGTCATCGATCCCGATTGCGGCGCCCCCTGCCCGACCAGCGCCGTCGCCAGCATGCGGGAGGACGTCGCCGCCGCCGCCGCCGACCTCGGCCGTCGCGAACGCGTGCGCGACCCGGCCCATATCGGCGCCTGGTGCGCGCGCCGCGGCCTGCTCTCAGGCGCCAAGGCCGCCGGAGACGCGGTCGCCCGGTGGTGCCGCCTGACCGGCGCGGCGGGCGCGGTGTGGACGGACCTGCCGCGCAACTTCGAGGCGGAGACCGGCGCGCCCTTCTCGGTGGAGGCCGGGCTCGCCTATCTGCGCGGCCTCGGCCCCGAGAGCCTCGCCGTCGCGCGCCTCTACATCGGCTCGGCCCCGCGAGAGACCGACACGCCGCTGCGCCGCGCGCTCGCCGGCTGCGACTGGTGGCCGACGCCCGCAGAGTCGCCCGAAGAGGCGCACGCCGATGCCTCCGCGCGACCGCCGCGGCGCCCGTGATCTCCATCGTCATCCCCACGCTGAACGCGGCCCCGACGCTCGGCCCGACGCTCGGCGCGCTCGGTCCCGGCGTCGCCGCCGGCGTGATCCGCGAGGTGATCTTCGCCGACGGCGGCTCCGACGACGACACCGCGGCCGTCGCCGACGGCGTCGGCGCGCGCCTCGTCTCCGGGCCGCGGGGGCGCGGAACGCAGCTCGCCGCCGGTGCCGAGGCCGCGCGCGGCGACTGGCTGCTGTTCCTGCACGCCGACACGCGCCTCTCTCCCGACTGGCCGGAGGCGATGCGCAGCCACGTCGCGACGCGCCCAGACGCCGCCGGCTGGGCGCGGCTGAGCTTCGACGCCGCCGGCGCCGCGCCCGCGCTCGTCGCGGGATGGGCCAACCTGCGCGCGCGCCGCCTCGCCCTGCCATACGGCGACCAGGCGTTGCTGATCTCGGCGGCGCTCTACCGCGCCGTCGGCGGTCATCCGCCCCTGCCGCTGATGGAGGACGTCGCGCTCGTCCGCGCGCTCGGCCGCCGTCGCCTCGCCCCGCTCGCCTGCACCGCCGAAACCTCCGCGAGGCGCTACGAGCAGGAGGGCTGGGCGGCCCGCGGCGCGCGCAACCTGATCTGTCTGAGCTTGTATTCGCTGGGCGTTCCGCCCCAGCGTATCCTGCGCCTCTATGAGCGGAGCGACCGGCGATGAGATCCCCCTCCCTGGGCAGGGAACTGCGCGCGGCGATCTTCGCGGGCGCAATGATCTGGCTGGCGCTCGCCGCCGCCATGCTGGTCGCCGGCGCCGTCGACGCCTTCGGCGGAGACGGCGGCTGGCGCGACATGGTCCTTTCGGCGGGCCTCGTCACCACCGCGGCGGGGCTCGTCGCCTTCTCGACGCGCGGCGCGACGCCGCCGCCGACCCAGCGCTTCGGGTTCCTGCTGGTCGTGACGCTCTGGACGATGGCGCCGCTCGCCGCGACCGTGCCGTTCATCCTGCACGGCATGACGCCGGTCGACGCGCTCTTCGAGGCGACCTCCGGCCTCACGACCACCGGCGCCACGGTGATGACCGGCCTCGACGACGAGAACCGCGCCATCCTGATGTGGCGGGCGATCATGCAGTGGCTCGGCGGCGTGGGCATCCTCGCGCTGGGGCTGGTGCTGCTGCCGTTCCTGCAGATCGGCGGCATGCAGCTCTTCAGCAAGGAGAGCTCGGACCGCTCCAGCGACAAGCCGCTGCCGCGCTTCGCCGCCTTCGGGCGCACGCTGCTCGGCGTCTACGCCTTCGCCACCGTCGCCTGCGCCATGGCCTACAGCGCCGTGGGCCTTTCGGGCTTCGACGCGGTGGCGCATGCGCTCACCACCGTCTCGACCGCGGGCTTCTCGACCTACGACGCCTCGATGGGACACTTCGACAGCGTCGGGCCGCTGTGGGTGGGCTCGTTCTTCATGCTCGTCGGCGCCCTGCCCTTCGCGATGTACATCGCGTTTCTCGCTGGCCGGCGGCCCTTCGGCATCGACCCGCAGGTGCCGCTGTTCTTCACGATCGTCGCGGTCTCCTCCCTGCTCGTCATCGTGCTGCGCAACGACGTGATCACCTCGCGCGCCGTGGCGGAGGACGTGTTCAACGTCATCTCGGTCATCACGACGACGGGCTACGCGGCGTCGGACTACACCGCATGGGGGTCGACGCCGGTCGCGATCTTCTTCCTGCTGATGTTTCTCGGCGGCTGCGCGGGCTCCACCACCGGGGGCGTGAAGACCTATCGGCTGCTGGTGACGGGCGCGATGCTGCGCACCCACCTGCGCCGGCTGGTGATGCCCAACGCGGTTTCGCTGACGCGCTACGGCGCCCGAGAGGTGAACCCGGCGGTGTTCCGCTCCGCGCTCGTCTTCCTCATCGCGTTCGCCGTGTCGCTCATGGCGCTGACGGTGGCGCTGGCCGGCACGGGGCTCGACTTCCTGACCGCCCACACCGCGGCGCTGACGGCGCTGACCAATGTCGGGCCCGGCCTAGGCCCCGTCATCGGCCCGGCGGGCACCTTCGCGCCCATACCGGACGCCGCCAAGCTGCTGGTGACGCTCGGCATGATCCTCGGCCGGCTGGAGATCCTGCCGGTTCTGGTGCTGCTGCTGCCGGAGTTCTGGCGGCGGTGAGACGGCCGGTCGTCGTCGTCTTCGTCAAGCTTCCCGTCGCCGGGCGCGTCAAGACGCGGCTGGGGCGGGACGTCGGAATGCCGGCGGCCGCCTGGTGGTTCCGCCACGAGGTCGCGCGCCTCGCGCGGAGGTTGCGCGACCCGCGCTGGCGCCTGACGCTCGCGGTCAGCCCCGACGCCGCCCTCCACGCGGCGCCGCGATGCTGGCCGTCGGACCTGCCCCGCATCCCGCAGGGTCGCGGCGATCTGGGCGCGCGCATGGCCCGCGCGCTCCGCGCCGCGGGGCCGGGGCCGGCGGCGGTGATCGGCGCCGACATTCCCGACCTCGACCGCAGCAAGGTGGCGGACGCGCTGGCGCTGATGCGGCGCGCGCCCTGCGTGTTCGGGCCGTGCGAGGACGGCGGCTATCATCTCGTCGGGCTGCGTCGCCCGCGCGCCGCGCCGCGCGGCTTCCTGCGCGGCGTCAGGTGGTCCGGCCCCCATGCGCTCGCCGACAGCCTGCGCGCCGCGCCCCGGCCGGTGGCGTTCGGCGCGACGCTGGCGGACGTGGACGACGCGGCGGACCTCGCCCGCCGCAGCCGCTCAGCCGCCCGCGATGCTCAGCGCGCCCACCGCAGCGAGCCCGCCGAGCACCGCGTCCACCGCGACGGTGGCGAGGATGATGCCCATGACGCGGCTGATCACGCTGGCGCCGGTGGCGCCGATGAACCGTTTCAGCCATGACGCGACCAGCAGCAGGGCCAGCGTGATCGCCAGCACTGCGGCCAGCATGAGCGCCGTGACCGCCTGATCGGGGATCGAGTGGCGGTGGTTGTCGGTCAGGATGACGACCGCGAGCATCGCGCCGGGCGACGCGATGGAGGGGATCGCCAGCGGAAACACGGCGCCCGCCATGTGGTCCCGCCCGGCCTCCTCGATCTCGCGCTCGGGCTTGGCGTCGCCGAAGATCATCGTCAGCGCAAAGAGAAACAGCACGATGCCGCCGGCGATCTGGAACGAGCCGAGCCGCAGCCCGATGGCCTCCAGCACCAGTTGCCCCGCCACGAGAAACAGCATCAGCACGGCGCCGGCGACGAGCACCGCGCGCACGGCCATCCGCCAGTGCAGCGACCGTGGCGCCCCGGCGGTCGCGAAGTAGAAGACAGGCAGCGTCCCGATCGGGTCGATCACGACGAGCAGCGTGACGAACTCGCGCGCGAGGGCCTGCCAGTCCATCGCCGCCGTCACCGCGCCGCGGCCCCGCTCAGCGGTTGAACAGGAAGTGCAGCACGTCCCCGTCCGCGACCTCGTAGGTCTTGCCTTCGGCGCGCATCTTGCCCGCCTCCTTGGCGGGCTGCTCGCCGCCCAGCGCCGTGAAGTCGTCGTAGGCGATGGTCTCGGCGCGGATGAAGCCCTTCTCGAAATCGCCGTGGATCACGCCGGCCGCCTGCGGCGCCTTCGTGCCCTGCGCGATCGTCCAGGCGCGGGCCTCCTTCGGCCCCACGGTGAAGTAGGTGATGAGCCCCAGCAGGCCGTAGCCGGCGCGGATCAGCCGGTCGAGCCCCGGCTCGTCCAGCCCCATCTCCTGAAGAAAGGCGTCGCGCTCCTCGTCCGGCAGCTGCGACAGCTCCGCCTCGATGGCGGCCGAGATCACCACGGCGGCCGCGCCCTCGCGCGCCGCCAGCTCCATGACCCGCGCGGACTGCGCGTTGCCCGCCGCGGCGTTCTCCTCCTCGACGTTGCAGACGTAGAGCACCGGCTTCGACGTCAGCAGCTGGAGCAGGCGCCACTCGCGCAGGTCCTCGGCGTCGACCGCGACGGTCCGCGCCGGGCGGCCCGCCTCCAGCGCCTCCTTCGCCGCGCGCAGCAGCCGGTCCTGCGTCAGCGCCTCCTTGTCGCCGCCGCGCAGCTTGCGCGAGAGGTTCGCGAGCCGCCGGTCGACGCTTTCGAGATCGGCGAGCATCAGCTCGGTCTCGATGGTCTCGGCGTCGGCCACCGGGTCGACGCGGCCGTCGACATGCGTGACGTCGTCGTCCTCGAAGCAGCGCAGGACATGGGCGATGGCGTCGACCTCGCGGATGTTCGCGAGGAACTGGTTGCCGAGGCCCTCGCCCTTGCTGGCGCCCTTCACGAGCCCTGCGATGTCCACGAAGGTCAGCCGCGTGGGGATGACCTGTTTGCTGCTGGCGATGGCGGCGAGCCGGTTGAGCCGGGCGTCGGGGACGGCGACCTCGCCCACGTTCGGCTCGATGGTGCAGAACGGAAAATTCGCGGCCTGCGCCGCCGCCGTGCGCGTGAGCGCGTTGAAGAGCGTGGACTTGCCGACATTCGGCATCCCGACGATCCCGCACTTGAAGCCCATGACGCACTCTCCCTGCCCTCGCCGCCCGCCTTCTGCGGCGCAGCGCCGGCAGGGTCAAGCGGCGCGGAGGTCGGGGGCGCATGGCGTCGGGCGCGTTTGCGCCGCGACCGGGACCCCGCCTTCGCCGACTGGCGGAAGAAGCCGGCGCCGATCCGGTCGCAGGCCGCCCCACGGCCGCTCTTGAAGCCGCGGCGGGAGGTCTTGGCAGGGTCGAGACGCTACTCGGCGGCGAGGTCCGGCGCGCCCTGCGCCCGGTAGGCCGCGTAGTTCCTCTGCACCACGATATGCGTGGCGATGTATTTCGCGTCGTACCAGCACCCGTAGATGAAGGACGAGGCGCGGTTGGTCAGCTCAGGCAGACCTAGGAAGTAGACGCCCATCTCCGCCGAGACGCCGCGCTTGTGAAACGGCGCGCCGTCCGGGTGGAAGGCGTCCACCGCCAGCCAGCTGAAATCGAACCTGTAGCCGGTCGCCCAGACGATCGCCCCGACGCCCGCCTCCTTGAGGTTCAGCGTTCGGATCGGGTCGGCCACGCAGTGCGGATCGGGGCCGATGATCCAGGCGTCGGGCTCGGGCGGCAGGTCGATCCCGTTGCGCGCGACATAGGCGTCGGCCTCGCGCAGCACGTCGAGATAGGCGCGGTCGCCCGCCGCGATGTTCGCCGCCAGATCGTCGGCGAAGCTCAGGACGCCGTCGTCATGGCTCTCGGTGAGCCCCAGCAGCGTGACGCCGCCCGCCGCGAGGCGCCGGAAATCGATGGTCTTGCCGCCGTCGTAGCCGCTGACGGCGAAGGCGACGTGCCGCTTCTTGGACTGGATCGTGATCTCGTCCCACTTCCCGAGCACCCCGAGCCACCAGACATAGTCGCGCTGGCGATAGGACCGGGGCGGGCGATAGTGCTCGCCGATGGAGAGATAGACCTTGCGGCCGGCGCGCTGCAGCTCCTCGGCGATCTGGGCGCCCGACGCCCCGCCGCCGACCACCAGCACCGCGCCCTCTGGCAGCTGCCCGGGGTTCTTGTAGGCGGAGGAGTGGATCTGGACGACGCCCGCGTCGGCCGGCACGATCTGCGGATGATCCGGCCGCTGGAACGGCCCGGTGGCGACGACGACGCGCTGCGCGTCGATCTCGCCCTGCGAGGTCGTCACGCGAAAGCCGGGGCGGCCGGCGTTGCGCTCGACCCGCCGCACCTCGACATTGGTGCGGATCGGCGCCGCGATCATCCGCGCATAGTCCTCGAAGTACTGCGCCATCCGCGTCTTGGTGGGGAAGCTGTCGGGGTCGATGTCGTCGAACTCGAGGTTGGGAAAGCGGTCGTGCCAGGCGGGGCCGTTCGCGACGAGCGAGTCCCAGCGTTCCGAGCGCCAGCGCTCAGCGATGCGGCGCCGTTCGAGAACGAGATGCGGCACCTCCAGCGCGGTCAGGTGCTCGCTCATGGCGATGCCGGCCTGCCCCCCGCCGACGACGAGCGTATCGATCTTCTCCGTCACCATCTTGGTTCCCGAAACTTGCCCCAGACCCCGCGCCAGCGTCCATAGAGCCGCTCAAGCGGACGGTCCGCGCAGGCGTGAATGGGTGCGAAGGTGGGGTGGGCGGGGTGGTGCGGAAAGAACATTTTGCCTTGGCAGCGGCTCGGCAAAATCTTACCCGCGTCGGGACGCAGCCCCCGCCTTAGCGCTGTTTAACCAAATCCGATTTCGCGCCGCGCGGTTTGCTCCGTAGGCTCGGCAGGCCGCCGCAGGGGGACCGACGATGCCAAGGATCATGTTTCTGAACGGACCCAATGCGAACCTCTACGGGCTCGACCCGGGCGGCGCCTACGGGCCGGACTCCTTTCCGCAGATCCGCGCCGCCTGCGAGGCGCGCGCCGCGGAACTCGGGCTGACGCTGGATTTCCGGCAGTCCAACCACGAGGGCGTGCTGATCGACTGGGCGCAGGAGGCGCGGGCGGACTGTGCGGGCCTGCTGATCAACGCCGCGGGCCTGACCTACACGTCGGTCGCGTTGCTCGACGCCCTGCTGGCGTTTCCCGGCCCGATCATCGAATGCCACATGTCCAACATCTGGAGACGGGAGCCGTTCAGGCATCACTCCTACGTCTCGCGCGCGGCGACCGGGGTGATCGCCGGGCTGGGGCTGCGCGGCTATCTTCTGGGGATCGAGGCGATGGCGGGCCTGACGGGGCAGGACGCGTGAGGCCGATCCTCGCCTTCAGCAGCGGCCCCGACCCGTTCGACGCCTGGGCCGACGCGCTGCGGCCGCTGCTCCCCGGCGTCGACATCCTTCCCGCCGACGCGATCGACGCGCCGGAACGGGTGCGCTACGCCCTCGTCTGGAACCCGCCCGAGAACGTCTTCGCGCGCTGGCCGGGTCTGCGGCTGGTGATCAATCTCGGCGCCGGGGTCGACAGGCTGGTCCGGCGAACCGACCTGCCCGACGTACCCGTCACCCGGATCTCCGACCCGGAGATGGCGCGGATGATGGCGGGGTGGGTGCTCTTCGCCGTGCTGCGGCACCTGCGCGACATTCCCGCCTTCGAGGCCGCGCAGCGCCTGCGCGAGTGGCGCTACATCCACCCTCGCCCGACGACCGAGCGCGTGGTCGCGATCCTCGGCGTGGGCGAACTGGGCCGGCGCGCGGCCGAGGAGGTCGCGCGGCTCGGCTGCGAGACGCATGGCTGGAGCGCGCGCGAGAAGTCGATCCCCGGCGTCGTCATGCACCACGGCCCGCAGGCGCTTCGGCCGCTGCTGGGTCGCGCCGACGTGGTGGTCTCGATGCTGCCGCTGACGCCGGCGACGCGCGGCCTCATCGACGCCGAGGCCTTCGCCGCGATGCGTCCGGGCGCGGCCTTCGTCAACGCCTCGCGCGGCGAGGTGGCGGACGAGGCGGCGCTCGTCGCCGCGCTGCGCGAGGGCCGCCTTTCGGGCGCCACGCTGGACGTGTTCGAGCAAGAGCCCCTGCCCGCCGACAGCCCGCTGTGGGAGTTGCCGGGCGTGCTGATCACGCCGCATCTCGCCTCCGTCGCCCTCCCCGCCTCCGCCGCGCCGCAGATCGCAGAGAACATCGGCCGGCTTGAGCGGGGAGACCCGCTGCTGAACGTCGTGGACAGACTGCGCGGATATTGAGCGGCGGCTCGCAGTTTCGCCCAGCCGGAAGGCGCCCGTCTCGCAAAATCCGCGATCCGGCGCCAGCGTCCCGGCGATAGCTCCATTGAATCAAGCCCCAACGGAATTGCTTAATTTCCGACTACGCAGGGCGAAGGAACATATGATTTCACGCGGCGGCGGGGCCGCGGCAACCTTAGACAGAAGTGCGGGAAAGCGGGGTCGCAGGCTGGCCGCGCCGACAGGCGGATCGCCCGTTCGCGTCGGAGCCGGCGGACAGGCGCGTCGACATCATCGTGAAGCGCGCATGCTTCGAGACAGGACAGGAGATCGCCCTCATGAACAGAACGCTTCTCGCCGCCGCCCTGACCCTCTGGGCCGCCTCGGCCGGCGCGCAGACGCTGACCGTGAGCAGCTGGGGCGGCAGCTGGCGGGACATGATCGCCGAGACGGTCGCCAAGCGGTTCACCGAGGAGACCGGGGTCGCCGTCGAGTTCGTCACCGGCGGCACGGTCGACAGGCTGAACCAGGCGCGGCTGACGCAGGGCGCGCCCGAGACCGACGTCACCTTCACCACCGCGCATATCGGCTGGCTCTACGCCAATGCGGGGCTGTTCGAGGAGCTCGACCTCGCGCGTCTGCCCAACGCGGCCGGCCTCGTCGAGCAGGCGAAGATCAGCCCCTACCACATCGGCGCCTGGGCCTACGTCTACACCATCGGCTATCGCCCCGACCTGCTGCCCGCGGGCGTCACGATCGAGAGCTGGGGAGACCTCTGGAAGCCCGAGCTGGCCTCGATGATCGCGGCGCCGGACTTCGACCCCTCCCACATCATCGCCGCCGCCGCGAAGCTGGAGGGGCTCGACATCGCCGAGTGGGAGGGCGCTCAGGACCGGCTGCTCGCGCTGAAGCTCAACTTCAAGGCGTTCTACACCAACGACGCCAACTCGCAGCAGCTGATCTCGACCGGCGAGACGCCCGTGCAGGTCATCCTGTCGATGAACGCCTATCACCAGATCTCGCAGGGCGTGAACATCGAGCTGGTGATCCCGACCGAGGGCGCGGTGCTCGGCGTCGACACCATGGCGATCAACGCGGGCTCGCCCAACGCCGATCTCGCCTACAAGTTCATCGACATCGCGCTCGACCCGGAGATCCAGACGCAGATCGCCCTGATCAAGAAGGGCTCGCCCGTGGTCGAGGGCGCGACGCTGCCCGACGAGATCGCGAGCCTGCCCGGCGTGTTCACCACGCCCGAGCAGTGGGCCGAGCAGGCGCTCATCATCCCCCACGACCTGCGCGCCGAGAAGACCGCCGAATGGCGCCAGTGGTTCACCGAGAACATGATGGCCGGCAACTGACGCCCCCGCCGTCGCCCGCAACCGGCGGGCGGCGGCGAACCGCGGCGGGACGACCCTGAGCAAGGCTGCCCGGAGCAGGACGACATGGTCAAGCGCCCCTTCTTCGGCTGGTTCGTGTCCCCCGCGGCGCTGATCGCCTTCGGCACGGTCGCTTCCTTCGCGGCGATCGCGCAGTACGCCTTCCGCGCCCATGTTCCGGGCATGCTGGAGCCGGGCGGCTTCACGCTCGACAACTTCACGACGCTCTGGAAGCCGGCCTACGCGCAGGCCTTCCTCAACACGCTGGCGCTCTGCGTCTGGACGGCCGCGTTCACGCTGGTCGCCGCCTATCCGCTCGCCTACGCGATGCTGCGCGCCCGGTCGCGGACGCTGCGCGGGACGATCCTGATCGTCTCGCTGACGCCGATGTTCCTCGGCGAGATCGTGCGGACCTATTCCTGGATGATCGTCCTCGGCGCCAACGGCTTCGTCAATGCGGCGCTGATGGGGTTGGGGCTGATCTCCGAGCCGATCGCCTTCATGTTCAGCATGACCGCCGTCGTGATCGCGCTGGTGCACTTCACGCTTCCGGTGGCGGTGCTGATGCTGGCGGCCGCGCTCTCGCACATCGACCGGCGGTGCGAGCAGGCGGCGGCGAGCCTCGGGGCGGGGCGCGTTCGGGTGTTTCTCACCGTGACGCTGCCGCTCTCGGCGCCCGGCGTCATCGCCGCCGGAACAACCTCCTTCGCCTGGACCTTCTCCGCCTTCGCGACGCCGCAGATGATCGGCGGGGGGCAGGTCGCGACGATCTCGACCATGGTCTATCAGGTGGGTTTCTCGTCGTTCAACTTCCCGCTGGCCGCCTCGCTGTCGCTGGCAGGGCTGGTCTTCACCTTCGTCGCGCTGGGGCTGCTCAACCGGGCGGCCCGGCGCGTCGAGGCGCGATGGGCGCAGGCATGAAGCGCAGCCTCGCCGATCATGCGCTGGACTGGGCCGGCCGCATCCTCGTGGGCGCGATCCTCGGCTTCGTGCTGCTGCCGTTCTTCGTTGTGGCCGTCGCCTCCTTCAACGACGGCGCGATCCTGCGCTTTCCCCCCGAGACATGGTCGCTGCGCTGGTATCACAACGCCTTCTCCTACGCCGACTTCGCCCGCGGCCTGCGCAATTCGCTGGTGATCGCCGCCTTCGCCTCCACCGGCGCGCTGATCGCGGGCGCGGGCTTCGCCTATGTGCTGAACCGCTACGCGTTCCGGCTGAAGCCGGCGCTGCATGCGGTGCTGATGGCGCCGCTCGTGATCCCGAACTTCACGATCGGGCTGGGCCTGCTGATCCTCGCGGCGTCGATGGCCGCGCCGCGCGGCCATGGGCTCATCGCCTTCCTGCATGTCGTCATCGTCGCGCCCTTCGTGATCCGCTCCGTCTACGTATCGCTCCAGAACCTCGACCCGAAGCTGGAGGCGGCGGCCGGCAGCCTCGGGGCGTCGCCCGGCCGGGTGATGCTGACGGTGACGGCGCCGCTTCTGGCGCCGGGCCTCGCCGCCGGGTGGCTCTTCGCCGCGATCCTCAGCTTCAACGAGTTCACCGCCTCGCTCTTCGTGGTCTCGCGCACCACCCAGACCCTGCCGGTGGCGATGTACAACTACGTCCGCGAATACGCCGACCCGACGCTTGCGGCGATCTCGGTGATCTATGTCGTCGCCGTGGCCGGCGCGCTGCTGGTGATCCACCGCCTGTTCCGGCTGGAGAAGGTGCTGAATGTTGAATGATCCCCGTCTCGCCGGGGCCGCCGCCGCGACACCGGGCGCGGCGCACGCCGTCGCGATCGAGGGGGTCGGCAAGAGCTTCGACGGCGTCCGCGCGCTGGAGCCGACCGACCTGAGCGTCCGCCGCGGCGAGTTCCTGACGCTGCTCGGCCCCTCGGGATGCGGGAAGACGACTCTGCTGAACCTGATCGCGGGGTTCATTGAGGCCGACGAGGGCGAGCTCTTCATCGACGGCGCGCTGGTGACCCACACGCCGCCGCACAAGCGCGAGATCGGCATCGTCTTCCAGTCATACGCCCTGTTTCCGCACATGAGCGTGGCCGAGAACGTCGCCTACGGCCTGCGCACGCGCCGCGTTCCACGCGACGAGGCGCAGGCGCGGCTGACCGAGGCGCTGCGGCTGGTCAAGCTTGAGGATCTCGCCGACCGCCGGCCGCGCCAGCTGTCGGGCGGCCAGCAGCAACGCGTGGCGCTGGCGCGCGCGCTCGTGATCCGCCCGCGCGTGCTGCTGCTGGACGAGCCGTTCTCGGCGCTCGACCGCAATCTGCGCGCCGCGATGCAGGTCGAGCTGAAGGAGATCCAGTCCGCGCTGGGCGTGACCACGGTCTTCGTCACCCACGATCAGGGCGAGGCGCTCTCGATGTCGGACCGCATCGCCGTCATGTCCAGGGGCCGCATCCGGCAGGTCGGCGCGCCCCGGCAGATCTACGCGGCGCCGGAGAGCCGCTTCGTCGCCGACTTCGTGGGCGACGCCAACTTCTTCGCCGCCGAGGTGACCGGCGTGGAGGGCGGCGAAGAAG
>CAYGUQ010000046.1:0-1967 GCA_964352995.1 uncultured Rhodobacterales bacterium | reverse complement strand
CCGCGCGGTCGGGCGGCGCCAGCGCGCAGTGGTCGGGGCGCGCGAAGACCTCGACCAGCCGGCGGGGCGCCGCGCCTTCCGCCGGCGCCGCGATGCGCGCGCCGCCGAGGTGACCGGCGTGGAGGGCGGCGTCGCGACGCTGTCGGTCGGCGGCGCGCGCATCGCGGCGCCGGCGGAAGGCGCGGCGCCCGGCCGGCTGGTCGAGGTCTTCGCGCGCCCCGAACACTGCGCGCTGGCGCCGCCCGACCGCGCGGACGCCATCCCCGCCCGTGTCGCGCTAGGCGTCTATCAGGGCGCCTTCGTCGAGCTGCATCTCGACTGCGACGCCAGCCCTTCGGGCCGGGCGGTCCTGCGCATGCCCGCGACCGCGCATCCCGGCCCCGGCGAGCGCGTCGGCATCGCGCTGGACCCCGCGGGCCTGCGGCTGTTTCCGCGCGCCGAGGCCTAGGCGGCGGGCTGGCGCCCCGTGCTATCCTCGATCTCCCGACCTTCCCGAAGACCGCCGCAAGGAGCGACCGTGGCCCATACCCGCATCCGCCCGTTCAACACCCGCGACACCTACCCCGAGCAGCGGCTCGACAACGACCTTGCGCAGGCCGTCGTCGCGCGGGGCGCGACGGTCTTTCTCCGCGGCCAGTGCCCCCAGGATCTCGACACCGCCGCGAGCGTCGAGAGCGCCGATCCGGTCGTGCAGACGCGCAAGGTGATGGAGAACATCCGCCAGCTGATCGAGGAGGCCGGCGGCCGCATGGAGCATCTGTGCAAGGTCGTGGTCTACATCACCGACGTGCGGCACCGCGAGGCGGTCTACCGGACCATGGGCGAATACATCGCCGGCGTGCATCCGGTCTCGACGGGGCTCGTGGTGACGGCGCTCGCGCGGCCCGAATGGCTGGTCGAGATCGACGCCACCGCCGTCATTCCGGACTGAACTGCGGCCCCTCGGGACCATCCGCGACGAAAGGACCGTCCATGACCTTCTCCATCGTCGGCCATTGTCCGCAGAGCGGGCGGTTCGGCATGGCCATCTCCTCCTCCTCCCCGGCTGTCGCGGCGCGCTGCGCCTTCGCCCGGGCGGGCGTCGGCGCGGTGGCGACGCAGAACGTCACCGACCCGCGCCTCGGCCCGCGCACGCTCGACCTCATGGAGGCCGGCGCGACGGCGGCCGAGGCGATGGCGATCATCGCGCGGATCGGGGCGCACATGGACTACCGGCAGGTGCTGGCCGTCGGGCGCTCGGGGCAGAGCGCGATCTATTCGGGCGGCGCCGTCCTCGGGCTCTGGGCCGAGGCGCAGACCACCGACGCGGCGGCGGCGGGCAACCTGCTGCAGGACGCGGGCGTGCCCGAGAAGATGGTCGCCTGCTTCACGCATACCGGGGGCGACCTCGGCGACCGCCTCATGGCTGCGCTGCGAGCGGGGCTGGACGCCGGCGGCGAGGCGGGGCCGGTGCGCTCGGCGGGGCTGCTCGTCGTGGACGAGCAGAGCTGGCCCTTCGTCGAACTGCGCATCGACTGGTCAGACGACTGCCCGATCGCCGCGCTCGAACGCGCCTGGAGCGTCTATGCTCCGCAGGCGCGTGACTATGTGCAGAGGGCGCTCGACCCGCGCTCGGCGCCGTCCTACGGCGTGCCCGGAGACGAATAGGCCCGCACCGCCGGGCGGGGGAGGAAACGCCGCGCCGCCTGGCGGAGCCCGCGGCCCGTGACCAGGGGACAGTTCGCCATGCTCCTACGCTTCACGCTGCGCCAGCTGGAGTACTTCGTCGCCGTGGGCGAGGCGGGCAGCATCGCGCTGGCGACCGAGAAGGTGAACGTCTCGGCGCCGTCGATGTCCTCGGCCATCGCGCAGCTCGAGGCCGGCTTCGGCGTGCAGCTCTTCACCCGGCGGCACGCGCAGGGCTCGACGCTGACGCCGCCCGGGCGGCGCTTCTACGAACAGGCCAAGATCGTGCTGGCCGAGGCCGA
>CAYGUQ010000045.1:0-15093 GCA_964352995.1 uncultured Rhodobacterales bacterium | reverse complement strand
ACGTCGCAGAAGGACTGGATCAGCGCCGTCAGGGTCGCGTTGTGGTCGGCGTCGGTCGGCGCGGCGTTGGCGTCGGACACGAAGATCGTCTTGAAGTTCAGCATCATCGCGTCGCGCGCGGTCGACTCGCAGCAGACATGGCTGGCCGTCCCGACGACGACGACCGTGTCGACGCCGCCGGCGCGCAGATGCGCCTCCAGCGCGGACGAGCCCTGAATGAGGGCGCTGAAGCGGGTCTTCTCGATCTGCGGGTCTTCGGGCCGCACGTCGAGCAGCGGCCAGAGCTGGTGGCCCTCGGCGCCGCGCGCCATCCACGCGAACATGCGCTCCTTGAGCTCCGGCGTCATGAACCAGTCGCACCATGCGGACCAGTTCTCCGCCGTCTCGGGGTGGATCGTGTTGCGGATCCAGACGACCTGTCCGCCGGTCTCGCGCATCGCCGCGGCGAGGCGGTTGACGTTCGGCACGATGTCGCGCGCGTGGGAGATCTCCGCCGGCGCGCCTTCGGCCATGAAGGCGTTCTGGAGGTCGACCACCACCAGCGCGCTGCGGGCGGGGTCGAGCGTTTCATGCACGCGCACCCGCCCGCGGCGGGCCATGGCGCGGGCGAGGGCGTGCTCGGCGATCTGGACGACATGCATGGCGCGGGTCTCCTGTGCTGGGGCTCAGGCCGCCGCGACGGCGACGGCGGCGGCGAGGGCGGGGCGGCGGGATCGCTCGCCGAGCGCCGCTTCGACGATCGCGCCGGCCGCATAGGCGGCGGCCTCGTCGAAGGGCCGGGCGGCGAGCTGCACCGCCAGCGGCAGGCCGTTGGCGGCGAAGCCGGCGCAGACGGTCAGCGCAGGCAGGCCGGTGACGTTCATCGGGGAGGTGATCGAGGGCGGCCCGTAGAGCATCGTCCCCGCCTCGACGGCGTCGAGCCGCGGCGCCGGGCCGACCGCGCCCGCGACGAGCAGCACGTCGACGTCCGCCATGGCCGCGGCCATTTCGGCGCAGAGCTCGCGCCGCCGCCGCAGCGCCTGCACGTAGTCCGCCCCGGAGAGCAGCGCGCCGGGCAGGATGCGCGTGCGCATATAGAGCCCGAGGATCTCCGGGCGCTCCCGGAAATCGCGCTCATGCAAGGCGAACGCCTCGCTGAGCAGGACGACGCGGTTGCAGGCCTGATAGTCGGCGAGCGGCGAGAGCGCGACGGCCTCGACGCTGGCGCCGGCGTCCGCAAGGGCCTCTGCGGCGGCCTCGAACGCCGAGACGGCCTCGGGGTCGAAGGCGTCGTCGCCGTCATGGAAGCCCCGCGCCAGCCCGACGCGCAGCCCGCGGACGCCCCGGCCGACGGCGGCCGCGAAACCTCCCGCCGGGCGGTTCGCGGAGCCTGGGTCGGAGGGGTCGAAGCCTGCGAGCGCGTCGAGCATCAGGGCGTTGTCGGCGACCGTCCACGTCATCGGGCCGACATGATCGAGGCTGTAGGCCAGCGGGGAGACGCCCCTGCGGCTGACGCGGCCGTAGGTCGGCTTCATGCCGGCCAGTCCGCAGAACGCGGCCGGAATGCGGATCGAGCCGCCGGTGTCGGTGCCGATCGCGCCGGAAACGAGCCCCGCCGCCACCGCGGAGGCCGAGCCGCTGCTCGATCCGCCGGGGTAGCGCGCGACATCCCAAGGGTTGCGCGCAGGGCCGTGCGGCAAGTCGGGGTCGGGGCCGCCGATGGCGAACTCGTGGGTCTCCGTCTTGCCGAGAATGATCGCGCCGGCCGCGCGCAGCATCTCCGCGACGGCGCTGTCGGCCGCTGCGACGTCGCCGTCGGTCAGCCGCGAGCCGTTGCCGGTCGGCATGCCGGCGACGTCGCAGATGTCCTTCAACGCGACCGGAACGCCGTGGAGCGGCCCCAGCGGCGCGCCTTCGGAGACTGCGGCCTCGGCGCGCCGCGCCGCCGCGAGCGCCCCTTCGGCGTCGACATGGACGAAGCATCTGAGGACGGGACCGAGCCGGTCGATTCGCGTCAGCGCCTCGGCGACGGCGTCCACCGGCGAAACCTCTCCCGCCGCGATCGCGCTCGCCGCGCCGCCGAGGCCGAGTTCCCAGATCGTCGACATGCCGTCACCTCCAGAATCGGTTGGAAGGATAATGCCCGAATTATAGGTCCGTACCACTCGGATTTTGACGAAAAACGCTGGTAAAATGTCCGTTGATTACAAATATATCAAAACACAAGGCCAACTGATTGTCGCTTGATCACAACAAAATGCATGCCATTCTGTATACAATAGATGGCGATTCGACTCTTGATAGTCATACAAGAGGATTTCTGTTGCATATTGATTTCAAGACTTGTTCATTTGACGCACAAACCCGGAAATCTGGAGGGCGGCATGCGCATAGATCGACGCAGTTTCATGTCAGGGGCCGGGGCCTCGGTCGCAGGCGCCACGCTGACGTCGGGCCTGGCCCTGCCCGCCTTCGCGGCGACGGGGCACCTGCGCATCGCCATGACGGCGGCGGACGTGCCGACGACGACGGGCATGCCGAACAACGGGGCGGAGGGGATGCGCTTTCTCGGCTACCCGGTGTTCGAGCCGCTGGTCGACTGGGACCTCGCCAACGCCGCCGACAGGCGCGCAGGATTCCGGCCGGGCCTCGCGACCGAGTGGTCGGTGGACGAGGAGACGATGTCGGTCTGGACCTTTCGCCTGCGCGAGGGCGTGACGTTCCATGACGGCTCGCCCTTCGACGCCGACGTCGCGCTGTGGAACTTCTCGCGGCTCTACGACGCCGACGCGCCGCAGTACGACGTGTCCGGCTCCGCCATCGCGAAGGCGCGGGTGCCGCAACTCAAGGCGTGGAGCAAGCTCGACGACCTCACGATACAGCTGACCACGCACAAGCCGGCCTCGTTCTTCCCGATGCTCGTCGCGTGGATCCCGATGGTCAGCCGCGCCCGTTTCGAGGAGGCGGGCGACTGGAACGCCTTCGCGATGAAGCCCGCCGGCACCGGCCCCTTCATGATCTCGAGGGTCACGCCCCGCGTCAGCGCCGAACTCGCCCCGAACGGCGCCTACTGGGAGCCGTCGCGCATCCCGAAGGCGGCGAAGGTGACGCTGTTCCCGATGCCGGAGGCGACCACGCGGCTCGCGGCGCTCCGCTCCGGCCAGGTCGACTGGATCGAGGTGCCGCCGCCGGACACCATCCCCGGCCTCGAAGCCGCGGGCTTCAAGGTGGTGACGAAGATCTACCCCCATATCTGGCCGTGGGTGCTGAACACGCTCGAAGGATCGCCCTTCGCCGACAGGCGCGTCCGGCAGGCGATCAACTGGGGCGTCGACCGCGCAGGGCTCGTCGCCTACCTCAACGGCACCGCGCTCGCGGCGAAGGGGCTGGTGACGCCCGACGACGTCCAGTTCGGCGCGCCGGCGATCGACTACGGATACGACCCGGACAAGGCGAAGGCGCTGTTGAAGGAGGCGGGCTACGACGACGCGAACCCGCTGCGCTTCAAGGTCATGATCTCCACCTCCGGTTCGGGCCAGATGGTGCCGATCCCGATGAACGAATACCTGCAGCAGTCTCTGCGCCAGATCGGCGTGATCGTCGATTTCGAGGTCGTGGAATGGGGCACGATGCTGGTCGCCTTCCGCCACCGCCCCGACGAGCCGCAGTCGCTGGGCTGCCACGCGATGAACATCAGCCTGTCATGGACCGACCCCTCGGTGTGGTTCCGCTGGTTCCACAGCGACAGCAGGACGCCGGTTTCGTCGAACTGGGGCCACTGGTCGAGCCCCGACTACGACGCGGTGCTCGACAAGGTGGCCACGACGGTCGACATCGCCGAGATGGAGGCGCTGCTGGCGAGCGCACACGAGATCCTCGTGGAGGAGAGCCCATGGGTCTGGATCGTGCATGACCTCAATCCGCGCGCCTTCGCGCCCAACGTCGACGGCTTCGTCGCCGCCCAGAGCTGGATGCAGGACTTCACGGGCGTCTCCGTGAACTGACGGCCGGAAGAACCGGCGGCCGCGCCGCGCAAGCGCGCGCTCCGGCCGCCGGACTTCAGCGGTCTGACTGCGTGCGCCCCCCGCGCGGGGCGCCGCACCCCCTTCCGCGCCCATGCGCTGCGGGTCGTCGCCGGATTTCAGGCGCGGCCCTCGAAGCGCGATCCGCCATCGCCGATCCCGGCGCCGCGTCAAGGCCATCGACCCAATGCCCCGACATCGTCCGGCTTGCCTAGGATGCTCCCGCCGAGCATGCTCCGGTGCAGGAGGGACGTCTCCAGGCGCGGGGCGCAACGATGGCGAAGCCTGACGGCGTTGTTTTGCAAGCGGTTTCCAGGTGAGCTCCGTTCCTGGAACGTCATGCGGCCCAAACGGGCGCATACCGGGCGCATATGATGGGGCGACGAAAGCGATGAATGAGCCATCGGTGTCCGGCGCGTCGGCGCCGGAACCGACGACGGGCGCGCGCAGCCTCTCGGCGCAGGCCTACCGGGCCGTGTCGGAGATGATCCGGCGGCGCGGCCTGCGCGGCGGCGAGGTCATCGTGGAGGCGCGGCTCGTCGAGACGCTGGGCCTCTCCCGCACGCCGCTGCGCGAGGCGCTGCAGCGGCTGGAGGGGGAGGGCCTGCTCGTCAAGGTCGCCAATCGCTCCTTCATGGTCCGCCATGTCGACCTGACCGAGTATCTGCAAAGCCTCAAGCTGCGCGAGCTGCTGGAGCCGGAGGCCGCCGCCGCGGCGGTGAACCGCGCCCCCGAGACGGCCATTGCGGCGGTGAGCGCGGAGATCGAGGCGCTGGCCGCGCTGCCGAACGCGCACACCGACGCGCACTGGGTCTCCGACGACAATCTCCATAACCTGTTCCTCGACCATTGCGGCAATCAGGTGATGGCGCGCACGGTCAAGGCGCTGAAGGTCTCGACGCGCCTGTTCGAGATCGCCGGCCTCTCCGACCGGGTCGAGCCGGATCGCCGCGAGCACCGCGCGATTCTCGACGCGCTGGCTTGCGGCGACGCGAAGGCGGCGCGGCGCGCGACGGCGAAGCACATCCGCAGCCTCGCCCGGCACGCGACCTCGCATCTCGGCTGACTCAGCCCAACGTCAGCAGCCGTCGCGGCGTTGCGACGAAGAGCTCGTCGATCTCGGCCTGCGAGAAGCCGCGGGCGCGCATCATCGGCACGACGTCGCTCAGCAGATGCGCGTAGCCGTGACCGCCCCAGCGGCATAGCCTCGTGCGCGTGCAGATGTCGTGCGACAGCGCGATGCGCCCGGCGTGGCCGCCGTCGAGCAGAGCGCGCACGGCGCGCAGCCTGCCGCCGTCGTTCGGCAGGTCCACTTCCGGCGCGAAGGGATAGTGGGCGCATTCGATGCCGAAGAAGTCGAAGGAGAGCACGCAGCCGCTGTCCGCCAGCCGGAGCATGGCGTCGTGACCGAAGAGCGTGCGGTCGATGTGGCTGATGACGACGCGCGCGGGGTCTGCGCCGGCGGCGACGAGGGCGCCGACGCACTCGACGGGCGAGGCGGGGTCGCGGCCGGGGTGGACGGTGATCGCCGCGCCGGTCTCGGACGCCGCCAGCGCCGCCGCCTCCAGCGACCGGCGCTCGGCGCGCGAACACGGGTCGGACACGCCGATCTCGCCGATGACGCCCGCGCGCACATCCGAGCCCCAGGCGCCCTCGCGCAGAGCGGCGACCATCTCGCCCGCCAGCTCCTCCACGCCCTTCAGCGTCAGCGCCTCGCCGGCGTAGGCCTCGGTGTAGTAGCCGCAGCCCATCACGATGGGCAGCCCGGCGCGCAGGGCGACGTCGCGCAGGCCCTCGGGGTTCGGCCGGATGCCGCCGCAGGTCAGCTCCACCAGCCCGCCGCCGCCCGCCTCGACGAGCCGCCCGAGTTCGGCGACGGCGAGGTCGACGTCGTTCAGGCGGTGGTTGCCGGGGTGGTCGACGCCCCAGGAGCGGCGGATGGCGTCGGTCTCCTCGAAACGGATCTCGCGGTCCGGCAGATGCGCGATGGGAAGGGGCGTCACGTCGCACAGCACATGCTCGTGCATCAGCGTCGCGCCGAGCGCCTCGGGCGCGATGTCGCCGGCGACGGTGCAGACGACGCTCACGCCGCGCCCAGCCGGAACAGGCGCCGCGGGACGTCGCTGGTCATGCGCCGAAGATCCTCCCGCGCCACGCCGGCCTCGCCTAGCAGGAGCAGGAATTCGCGCAGGCCCTCCACCGGCGGCGGCAGCAGGAAAACGCCGCAGTCGCTGTTGAGCATC
Source organism: uncultured Rhodobacterales bacterium (assembly GCA_964352995.1). Taxonomy (GTDB): domain Bacteria; phylum Pseudomonadota; class Alphaproteobacteria; order Rhodobacterales; family Rhodobacteraceae; genus Rubrimonas. The sequence goes on along the minus strand of CAYGUQ010000045.1, from coordinate 8,849 downwards.
GCGTCGTCCGGCCCGGCCGCGGAGATCAGCGCGGCCATGCGCCCGGCGTCCACGAGGGCCGGCCGGTTGCGGGCGGCGTCGACATGGGTGAGGCCCACCTGCGTCGCATGGCTCACGAAGAAGAACGAGAACTCGGCGACGGCGCCGAGCGCGACCAGCTCGCGCACCGTCTCCTCGTCGTAATGCGCGCTGGGGGCGAGGACGCGCCGCACGCCGGCGGCCCGCGCCGCCTCCGCCGCCCGCACCGCCTCCGGTCCGCTCACATGGCCGGTGTTGAAGACCACGTCGGCCGCGGCGACCATGTCGAGGATGCGCGGCAGGGGGTCGGGGAGAGGCCCGGTCTCCGGGAGCGCAAGGCAGCTCTCCACGAAGAGCGGCGAGCGGCCCTCCTGCAGCGCAACGTTGCGGGTGTGGTGCGTCGGCAGCGAGACGAAGCGCGCCCCGTCGCCGTCGCCGTATCCGTAGCGCAGCGCGATCTCGACGGCCTCCGCCGAGACGCCGCCCGCCGGCGGCTCCATGATCAGCCCGCCGAAGACCTCGACGCCGAGATGGCCGAGATGGCGGTTGGCGAGCGCGGCGAGACCCGCGCTGTTGGCGAAATTGTCCATCAGCCCGATGGCCGACATGCCCGCGGCCGCGGCCTCGGTCGTCGCCTCGAAGACGTCGAGCGCGCGGCCGTTGATGTGCGGGCAGGCATGGATGTGGCTGTCGACCGCGCCGACCAGGAGCTCGGCGCCGGGTCGGCGGCGCGTGGTCTCGAACCCGGCCATCAGTGGCGCAGGATCTTGGAGACGAAGTCGCGCGTGCGGCGCTCCCGCGGCGCGTCGAAGATCTGCGTCGGATCGCCCTCCTCCACGACCTTGCCGTCGGCCATGAACACGACCTTGGAGGACAGTTCGCGCACGAAGCCCATCTCGTGGCTGACGATCAGCATGGTCATTCCCTCCGCCGCGAGATCGCGGATCGTGTCGAGCACCTCCGAGACGAGCTCGGGGTCGAGCGAGGCGGTCACCTCGTCCAGCAGCAGCACTTCCGGCCTGAGCGCGAGCGCCCGCGCGATGGCGACGCGCTGCTGCTGCCCGCCGGAAAGCTCGTCCGGATAGGCCTTCAGCTTCCCGCCGAGCCCGACCCGCGCGAGCAGCGCGGCGCCCTCCGCCTCCACCTCGCGCCGGGGCCTGCCGCCCACCTTGATCGGCGCGATGGAGACGTTGTCGAGCGCGGTCATGTTCTGGAACAGGTTGAACTGCTGGAACACCACCGCGAAGCGCGCGCGCAGGGCGCGCAGGCGGCGCTTGTCGGCGAAGTCGACGCGCTCCCCCGCCACGCGCACCTCGCCGGCCTGCGGCTTCAGCAGGCCGGTCAGCACCCGCAGGATCGTGCTCTTGCCGGAGCCGGACGGGCCGATCAGGCTGACGATCTGGCCGCGGTCCACGCCGAAGCTCACCCCGTCGAGCACGCGGGTCCGGCCATAGGCGGCGGTGACGTCAGCGAGTTCGACGTGTCGCAAGGCGGGCCTCCACATGCCGGCCCAGGCGGGTCAGCGGATAGGACATCAGGAAGTAGAGCGCCAGCACCGCGCCGAAGGTCAGCGCCGCCGAGAAGCCCTTGTTGTTGAGAACCTTGCCCGCATAGGTCAGCTCCACCACGCCGATCTGGCTGGCGAGCGCCGTGTCCTTGATGAACAGGATGAAGAAGCTGAAGGCGGGCGGCAGGATCACCTTCCACGCCTGCGGCAGCACCACGTGGCGCAGCGTCGTCGCCAGCCCGAAGTTCATCGCGGCGGCGGCGTCCCACTGGTTCTGGTGGACGCTCTCGAAACCGGCCCGCACGATCTCAGCGATGTAGGCGCCGGCGATCACGACGACGGCCGTGAGCGCGACGTGGAAGGTGTCGAGCCCGAGCTTCAGCGCCTCGAACAGGTAGAAGACGAGAAACAGCGTCACCAGGAACGGCACGCGCCGGAAGGTCTCGGTCACCGCGAGGCAGAGCGCCCTGAGCGGCCAGAGCGCCGCGCCCTCGGTGCGCCGCAGCGCCGCCATCAGGAAGCCGAGCGCGAAGCCTCCGACGCAGCCGGCGGCCGTCAGCGCCAGCGTCGTCAGCGCGGCCTCCAGCAGGAACTTGACGTTCCAGTAGGTGAAGAAGCGCGGGGCCTCGGCGATCAGGCTGTCCAGCATCAGAGCAGCCTCATGCGCGCGCGAAACAGCCAGCGCCCCGCCAGCGCCAGCACGAGGTTGGCGACCAGCGTGACGAGGATGTAGAGCCCCGCCGTCATCGTGAAGACCTCGATGGAGCGGAAGGTCTCGGAATTCACATTGAGGGCGCGCCCCGTCAGCTCCTCGACGCCGAACACCGCAGCCATGGAGGTGCCGAGGGTCATCAGGATGTAATGGTTGGAGAGCGGCGGAAACAGCGTGCGCGCGATGTGCGGCAGCACGACGTAGCGCACCTGCTGGAGGCGGGTGAAGCCCAGCACCTCTGCCGCCTCCATCTCCGCGGCGCGGACGGACGAGAAGCCGGCGCGCTGGATCTCGGTCAGGTAGGCGCCGGCGTTCAGCGTCATGCCGAGCAGCACCGCCTGCTGGCTCGACAGCAGGACGCCGGCCTCCGGCAGCGCGAAGAACAGGAAGTAGATCTGCACGAGCTGCGGCGTGTTCGTGAAGAAGGTGACGTAGGCGCGGGTCGCGCCGCGCAGCACGGGCCCGCCGAAGCTGAGCGCGAAGGCACCGAGCAGGCCGAGGACCGCGCCGCCCGTGAAGGCGAGGAAGGCGATCTGCAGGCTGAGCCACGCGCCGCCGACGAGATAGGGCAGATAGGGGACTATCTGCTCGTAGTTGATCGCGTAGCCCATGACGCTCCCGGATGCGGGGGGCGATGGCGGCCGGCGCCGACCGGCCGCGCGGCGCGCTTCAGAAGTACGGCGTCACGCCGACGGGATAGAGCATGTCGATCCCGAACCACTTCTTCCAGATCTCGTCGACCACGCCGTCCTTGTGGAGCGTGAAGATCGCCACGTTCAGCCAGTCGCGCAGGGTCGAGTTGCCCTTCTGCACGCCGAGCCCGCAGTAGTAGACGTCCACCGGCGTCTCCAGCACCTTCCAGTCGACGTCGTGCTTGTTCATGTGCTCGCCGACGAAATCCACGACGTCGAGCATCGCGTCGCCGCGGCCCTGCGCCAGGGCGCGCACCACGTCGGGGTAGTTGTCGAGCAGCAGGACGTTGGCCTCCGGCAGGTTCTCCTCGATGAACTTGAGCGGCGTGGTGCCGCGCACCTGCACCATGGTCGCGTCGGGGGTGTTGAGGTCGCGCCAGCTCTCGTACGGCTTGCCCTCGACCGAGAGCACGCCGAAGATCTCCGTATGCACGGGAAGCGTGTAGTCGATGATCATTGCGCGCTGCGGGTTCCGCGTCATCGCGCCCATGACGTAGTCGATCTTGCCGCTGGCGACGAAGGGGATGCGGTCGGGCGAGCCGACCTGCACGACTTCCAGCTCGACGCCCAGCATCTCGGCGATCTTGCGGGAGAACTCCACGTCGAAGCCGTCGATCTCGTTCTGCTCGTTGTAGAGGCCGAGCGGCGGCAGCGTGGGGTTCACGCCGACGCGCAGCACGCCGCTGTCGATGATCTCGGCGAGGGGCCGGGCATGGCTCTCGGCGCCCTGGCCGATCACGGCGGCGAACACCGCTGCGGCGAATGCGACTGGTCTGAACATCGGGTCGGTCTCCCTGTCTGCGGCGCGTCGCCTCTGGCAGGCGGGTCTCGACGCGCATTGCTCTTCGATCGACAAATCGTATACGCTTCATCGACAATGTGAACGCTTTTTTTACCCTTGCGAGGTTGCTCAACATGGCGGCGCCGGATGCCCGCGATACGAGCAGAAAGACGTGCGCGACGCTGGTCGTCGACGGCGAGGAGGTCCCGGCGCGCCCCGGCGCGAGCGTCGCCGCGGCGCTGGCGGCGGCCGGCCGGCTGGCGCTCGGCCGTTCGCCCCGCGCCGGGCGACCCCGCGGGGCCTTCTGCATGATGGGGGTCTGCCAGCAGTGCGTGATGCGCATCGACGGCGCGCGCCGGCCGTCCTGCCTCACTGAAGCGCGCGACGGCATGGTCGTGGAGACCCTCGCTTGACCGGACCGGAGCCGCTGCGGGCGGAGGCCGCCGTGATCGGCGCCGGCCCCGCCGGCGCGACGGCCGCCGCGGCGCTCGCCCGCGCCGGCGTCGCGACCATCCTGATCGACGAGGCGGCGACGCCCGGCGGCCGCGTCTGGCGCGCGCCGCACGAGGCGCTGCGCGCCGAGTTGAAGCGCGACGGCGCCGGCGGCCCGGAACTGGCCGAAGGCGACGCGCTGCGCGCCGGCGTCGCGGGCTCCGGCGCGCAGCTCGTCGCGGGCGCGACGGTCTGGTCGGTCGTCGACCTCGGCGAGCGCTTCCGCATCGACGCGATGACCGAGGCGGGCCCGCGCGCGATCGAGGCTCGGCTCCTGCTGGCGGCGACCGGCGCGCTGGAGCGGGTGGCGCCGTTTCCCGGCTGGACGACGCCGGGCGTGATTGGCCTCGCCGCAGCGACCATCCTGCTCAAGAGCCAGCGCATGGCGCCCGGCCGGCGCCTCGTCGTCGCCGGCGCCGGCCCGCTTCTCGCCGCGGTCGCAGCCGGCGCGCTGAAAGCGGGGGCGGAGGTCGTCGCCGTCGCCGATCTGAACGGCGCGGCCGACTGGGCGTTGGCGGCGCCGGCGCTCGCGGGCCGTCCGGCGCTGGCCGCGCGCGGCGCCGGCTGGCTCGTCGCGATGCTGCGGGCGGGCGTGCGGCCCGACTTCAGGACCGGGGTGCGCGCCGCCCATGGCGACATGCGGCTGGAGGCGGTCACCCTCGGCCCGGTCGACGCCGAGGGCGCGCCGGCGGCCGGCGCGCCGACGCGGACGCTCGACTGCGACGCGCTCGCGGTGGGGCACGGCCTCGCGCCCGCAACCGAGATCACCCGGCTCCTGCGCGCAGCGCATGTCTTCGACCGCGCGCGCGGCGGCTGGCTGCCGGAGACGGACGACGCCGGCCGGACCTCGGCGCCGCGCCTCTACGTCGCCGGGGACGGCGCCGGCGTGCTGGGGGCCGCGGCCGCCCTCTCGGCGGGGGAGCGCGCCGCCGCCGCCATGCTGGCCGATCTCGGCCGAGGCCCGCGCCCCCGTCCGGGGCCGCGCGCGGACCGCGCAGCGCGCTTCGGCGCCGCCATGGGCCGGCTGAGCCGCCAGCGCCCGGCGATGGCGGCCGCGACGGCGCCGGAGACAGTGGTGTGCCGCTGCGAGGACGTAACCCGCGCCGAGATCGACGCCGCCTTCGACGCAGGCGCGACGGACCTCAACCAGCTCAAGCACTTCACCCGCTGCGGCATGGGCCCTTGCCAGGGCCGGATGTGCGGCGACGCGGCCGCGGAACTCCTCGCGCTGCGGCTGGCGCGGGGCGGAGACGTGGACGCCGCGCGCCGCGCCGTCGGGCAATGGACCGGCCGCACGCCCCTGCGCCCCGTCCCGCTCGACGCCCTCGTCGGAACGTTCGACTACGCCGACATCCCCGTGCCGGAGCCGGCGCCGCTGTGACCGCCACGGGCGCATATGACGCGCTGGTGGTCGGCGGCGGAGTGCACGGCTGCACGCTGGCGCTCTTTCTCGCCCGCGGCGGGATGCGCGTCGCGCTGATCGAGCGCGGCCCGCTCTGCCGCGAGGCCTCGGGCGTCAACGCCGGCACGCTGACCATGCAGATGACGCGGGTCGCGCTGATCCCCTACGCGCTGCGCGCCCACCGGATGTGGGCGACGGCGCGGGAGTGGCTCGGCCACGACGTCGGCGTCGTCGTCTGCGACGGCCTCTCGCTCGCCTTCACCGAGCGGGAGGCCGAGATCCTGAGTTTCAGGGCGGGAAAGCGCCGCGAGGCGGGCGCGCCGATCGAACTCGTCTCCACGGCCCGCGCGAGGGAGATCGAGCCGGGGCTCTCCGACCGGCCCGTCCTCGCCGGGTTCTGCCCGGTCGACGGCTACGCGAGCGCCTATCTCACCGGCCTCGCCTTCCGCCGAGCGCTGGTCGAGGCAGGCGTCGCCGTGCTGGAGAACGCCGAAGCGGTCGGCGCCGAGCCGGGGCCGGGGCCGGGCGGCTACGCCTTGCGCCTCGCCGACGGCCGGGCGCTGACCGGGGCGCGGCTCGCGCTCTGCGGCGGCGTCTGGCTTGAGCCGATGTGCGCGTGGCTCGGCGTGCGGCTGCCGATCAAGGTGCTGGTCAACCAGCTCGCCGTGACGGAGCGCACGCCGCCGATGATGCGCAGCGTCGTCGGCGTGGCGAGCGGGCTGCTGTCGCTCAAGCAGTTCGCCAACGGCACGACGGTGATCGGCGGCGGCTGGCAGGGCGTCGGCGACCGAGACCGCGGCGGGGTCGCGCTTCGGCCCGAGGCGCTGATCGGCAACGTCCGCCTCGCCTGCCACGCCATCCCTGCCCTGCGCGAGGCGCGGCTCGCCCGCGCCTGGGCGGGGCTGGAGGCCGAGACGGCCGACGCGATGCCCGCCGTGGGCGAGCTGCCCGGCCTGCCGGAGGCCTATGTCTGCGGCAGCGTGCATTCGGGCTACACCAGCGGCCCCTACATCGCGCGGCTTCTCGCCGAACGGATGCTCGGCGCCGAGCCCGCTCTGCCGCTCTTCCCCGTCGAGCGCCTGCTCGCCCCCGCTCCCGACGCCGCGCGCGCATCGCCGCGCGCCGAAGCCCGCGCCAACGCCCCCGAGGGCGGCCCCATCCGATGCCCGACGCACCCGCAGCCCCGCGCGGCGTCTACGCCGCCCTGCCGTGCCCGCTCACGCCCGGCTGCGACGTGGACGCCGCGCCGCTCGCCGCGCTCGCCGCTCGGCTGGCGGCCGAGCCGGGCGTCTCGGGTTTCCTGCTCAACGGCCACGCGGGGGAGAACGCCGTCCTGCCGCTCGACGCGCAGATCCGCGTGATCGAGATCGCCCGCGCCGCGGCGCCGGGGGCCTATATCGTCGCCGGCGTCAATGCGGAGAGCGCGCGCGTCGCCGCGGCCCACGCCGCCGACCTGGAGGCCGCAGGGGCCGACGCCCTGATGGTGTTTCCGCCGAACGGCTGGGCGCTCTATGTCGAGCGCGAGATGGCGCTCGCCCATCATCGCGCCGTCATCGAGGCGACGACGGCGCCGATCATGCTCTATCAGGCGTCGATCTCCGCGGGTCGGATGGCGCACGGCCCCGACACGCTCGCCGCGCTCTGCGCGCTGCCGCGCGTGGTGGGGGTGAAGGAGGGCAGCTGGGAGGTCGCCGCCTACGAGGCGAACCGCCGGCTGGTGAAGGCGACGCGGCCGCAGGTGGCGGTCTACGGCTCCGGCGACGAGCACCTGCTGACGAGCTTCGTGATCGGCTCGGAGGGCAGCCTCGTCAGCCTCGCCGCCGTCGCGCCCGAACCGGTGGCGACGCTCTTCGCCGCCGTGGAGCGGGGCGACCTGGCCGCGGCGCGCGCCGCGCACGAGCGCATCTATCCGCTGGCGCGCGCGATCTACCGCGACCCGCCCGGCGGTCGCGCCAACGCCCGCCTCAAGACCTGCCTCGCGATGCAGGGCCTCTTCCCCAGCGACCGCATGGCCCCGCCGACGCCCGCCACGCCGCCCGAGGAGCATGGGGCCCTCCGCGCGGCGATGCTCCACGCAGGCGCGGCCGTCGTCTGACGCGCCGCCGCTTCGGACGCGTCCTCGTCGCGCGGCTGCGACGGCCGAAAGCCGGAGCCGCCGCGGCGGCTCCGGCGCAAGGGCGCCGCTCTCGGGGTGCGGCGCGTCGGGGCTCAGGCGGCCGAACGGCGGCGGCGGAGCGTCGAGAGCCCGGCGAGGCCGGCGAGCAGCATCCACGCAGCGGCCGGCAGCGGCACCGGCGCCACGGCGCCAGCCGTCGGCTCGCCGAAGATGAAGTCGTCCATCACCGGCTCGTCGCCGCCGAGGGCGTTGAAGATCGACACCTTCGCCACCGGCACGTCGAAGAGCACGCCGAGGAACGACAGCCCCGTCAGGCCGCTCGGCGTCACCGCCTTGGAGAGCAGCAGGTCGCCGTCCTCGCCGAAGAACGACATCACGGCCTGCCCTTCCTCCTCAAGACCCGTGAACACGACGCCGAGGCCGGTCGTGGTCGCCGGCTTGGTCTGGTCGACGGGGTTGAAGAACAGCACGTCGAAGCTGTCGCCGCCGACCGGGCGGAAGATGCGCTCGGGGCTGAAGAACGAGTACTCGTCGGGCTCGTCGAACAGGATCGGGACGCCCGAGGCGGTGGTGGACGAGACCTCGAAGCCTTCCGTATCGCCGGTCGGAACGAACTCGATGCCGCGGGCGCGGCCCGGCGTCGAGCCGTTGAAGAAGTCGCCGGGGAAGGCGTTCGGGTCGGCGAGGCTGTCGGGAACGCCGTCCCAGTTGATCTCGCGCCGGCCGCCCGCAAAATTTTCGGGCGTGTTGGGATTGAGCGCGCCGAGCGCGGCGCGGAAGCCGTCGACCTCGGACTGGATGGACGCCGCGTCAGGGCCGGCGGCGCTGAACACGGTGGCGTTGAAGACGGTCGCGGCCTGCGCGCCGGTCGAGAGGGCGACGACGGCGAGGGCCATGAAGGTGGTGCGCATCGGAGTGCTCCTTTTCGGTTGTTCCGACGGTTGGTCGGCGCCGCCTCCGATCCGGTTCAATTTTAGCGATCACGGGTTCGTGAGATTCTCCCTTTCCGGATTCTCGCCCGTTCGAGCCGGCGTTCGCGCGCCTTCCCCGACAGGCTCCGCTCAGGCGAGCATCCGCGTGTCGCCGCAGACCGAGAGCGCCTGGCCGCTGATCGTGCGGCCGCGCTCGC
>CAYGUQ010000044.1:2047-15127 GCA_964352995.1 uncultured Rhodobacterales bacterium | reverse complement strand
CGGTGCACATGATCGAGACGATCAACAAGCTGGTCCGCACCGGCCGCCAGATGCTCCACGAGATCGGCCGCGAGCCGACCCCGGAGGAACTCGCGCAGAAGCTCCAGATGCCGCTGGAGAAGGTGCGCAAGGTGATGAAGATCGCCAAGGAGCCGATCAGCCTCGAAACCCCGATCGGCGACGAGGAGGACAGCCAGCTCGGCGACTTCATCGAGGACAAGAACGCGATCCTGCCGCTCGACAGCGCGATCCAGTCCAACCTGAAGGAGACGACGACGCGGGTGCTGGCGAGCCTCACGCCCCGCGAGGAGCGGGTGCTGCGCATGCGCTTCGGCATCGGCATGAACACCGACCACACGCTCGAGGAGGTCGGCCAGCAGTTCTCGGTGACGCGCGAGCGCATCCGCCAGATCGAGGCCAAGGCGCTGCGCAAGCTCAAGCACCCCAGCCGAAGCCGCAAACTGCGCAGCTTCCTCGACGAGTGAGGGCGCCGAGGGCCGTCCGCCGGCCCTCAGCCCCGTCTCGCCCGGCGCGGTTCAGCCCTTCGCCGAGATGGGCGTCGGACGCGTGACGGGGGCGGGGCGGAGCGTCGCCCCTTCGCGCCGGTGGGCCTGGCTGACGTTCAGCGCCTTGGTGGCGACCGCCGACCCGAGCAGGATGACGGTGAGCGCGCCGCCGAAGAAGAATTCCGCGCTCGTGCCCGCTTCCGGCAACGGCGAAAGCGTGGTGTAGACCTCCGCGAGGGCCAGCACGAGCGCCAGCGGCGCGATGCACACGAGATCCCGGAAGATCACGAACTCCCAGGCGGCCTCGCGATCCTGCCACGAGCTTCCCCGCCCGACCGCGATGTAGAGATCAAGCGCGAAGTAGCCGAACACCGGCAGCGTCGAGACCCAGTAGGCGTTGGCGCTGAACCAGGTGAGCGCGATCTGACCAGCGGGCGCTATGGTCACCATGGCGTAGTCGTCCACGACGATCTTGACGACCATCATCAGCAGCACCAGCGCCGAGGCGCCGATGATCGCCAAGTTGATGGCGGCGACCTCGGGCCGATGGTCGATGTCGATGCTCTCCGGCGTCTCCCGGTTGGCGTAGACCAGCGCCAGAAGCGACACGACCTTGCAGGCCGACACGATGTCCACCAGCGTCGGCGACGCGACGAAGAGCAGCACGAAGCCGATACCCAAGCCGTAGATCGCCACCAGCCAGATGCTGTGACGCATGACGGCCCCGACCAGTTTGGCCCCCCGGTGCATCGCGTCCTCCCTGTTCCGACACCGGTGGTAGATACGTCTGCCGCTCAAGAGTTAAACCGGTTCGTCGGATTTCAGGGGATCAGAGGGCGAATATTCTCGATGGCGACGACCGCGACGGCGCGCCATGCGCCGGTCACGCGCGTTCACGACAACGTAATCGACCGCACGCTGTTCACAACGGGCGAGCTTGGTTAACGTGAACGTGCGTGAGTGTCGCGCATGTGTGTACGTCTCTGTCTGGAGTGTGTAATGACTTTTATCGCAAAGGCCGTGTTTGCGGCCTCTTCTTCCGTTGTTCTGTCGTCGACAGCAATCGCCGCGCCGGTGGGTCTGGCGCTTGGCGACAACGGGGCCACCCTCGTCACCATCGCGGACATCTCGACGGCCGGCGGCCTTTCGGGAAAGACGATACGTCTCGCCGACGGCACGGCGGTGACGCTTGACGACATCGACTACCGGCCCGCGACCGGAGAGGTGTTCGGCTACAACGATCAGGACGACACGGTCTATCGCGTCGACGTGACGACCGGCGTCGCCACGGCGGTCGCGTCGCGGCCCGGCGGGACCAACGTCCCGACCAACGGCTTCGACTTCAACAACGTTCTCGACGCCGCGCGCATCGTGAACACCCAGGAGGCGAACCTCGTGTTTCGCCCCAACGCGACGCCGCCTGACGTGATCGGGTCCGAGTCGGGCGTCATGCCGCTGCGCTACAAGGACGGCGACCCGAATTTCGGCCGCGACCCGTCGATCTTCGCCAACGCCTACACCAACGCGGTCGCGGGCCCGGCGAGCACGCTGCAGTTCGTGCTGGACAGCCAGTGGGACATTCTGGCGACGCTCGACAACAACGCCGGCACGCTGAACACGATCGGGTCGGTCTTCTCGAACGGAACGGCGCTCGACTTCACCGAAAACGGCGGCTTCGACATCCTCTCCGCGGCGGAGGGCGACAATCTGGGCTACGCGCTCCTGTCGGACGCCGGCGGCGTGGGCCTGTACCAGATCGCGCTCATGGCGAACGGGATGGGGCAGGTCGACGCCATGCTGCTCGGCCGGTTCGACGGCAGGTTCGGCGTGCTCGACGGCTTCACGGTCTTCGACGCCGGCGACGTCGCGCCCGTGCCGGTTCCGGCCGCGGCGGGGCTTCTGGTCGCCGCTCTCGCCGGCCTTGCGGCCCTCGGCCGTCGCCGCAAGGCGGCCTGATCGCGCTCAGCCGCCGCCGATCGTGAGGTCGGCGGCGGCGCTTCCGGACGCGACCAGCCGCGCGTTCGGCAGGTCGTTCTCCTCGATCTTCGCCCGCGCCTCGGCGGCCGGCAGCGCGGCCCAGCGCGCCGCGAGCCGCTCGGCCAGAACCGCCTCCGCGCAGTCGATCCGCGCCGTCAGGTCGAAGAAGCGGGCGAGCCCGGACCACGGCTCGGCCTTCAGCAAGAGATAGTTGCCTTCGACGAGCGCCACCGGGGTCGTGCGCGGCACGAAGCGCGCCGCCGCGCGCGACAGCTCCAGCGCGCGGTCGAAGAGCGGGATGGCGATCTCGGGCTCCTCGTTCGCCTTGAGCCGCGCGAGCAGCGCCGCCAGCCCGCCCACGTCGAAGGTGTGAGGCGCGCCCTTGCGCGCCCGCCAGCCGCGCGCGTTCAGGATCGCGTCGTCCAGATGAAAGCCGTCCATCGGCACGACGGCGCAGGTTCCCGGCGCGGCGGCGTTGAGCCGGGCCGCGACGGCTTCTGCGAGCGTGCTCTTGCCCGAGCCGGGCGCGCCGGCGAGGGCCGCGATCACGCGCTCGCCGGGTCGCGCGGCCGTCAGCGCGACAAGACGCCCGGCGAGGGTTTCCGCAGCGTCGCTCACGGCGTCAGCGCGGCGGCCTCGGCCGCGAGCACCTCGATGCGCGCCCAGTCGCCCTCGGCGACGGCGTCCTTCGGCGCCACCCACGAGCCGCCGACGCACAGGACGTTGGGCAGCCGCAGGTAGTCGCGCGCGTTTTCCAGCGAAACGCCTCCGGTCGGACAGAAGCGCAGCTTCGCCAGCGGCGAGGCCCAGGCGCCGAGCGCCTTGGCCCCGCCGTTGGCCTCGGCGGGAAAGAACTTGAGGATCGACAGGCCGCGCTCGGCCGCGCGCATCGCCTCGCCCGGCGTCGCCACGCCCGGCAGCATCGGCAGGCCCTCCGCCTCCGCCGCGTCGAGAACCCGGTCGGTGCATCCGGGCGATACGCCGAACCTCGCCCCGGCGGCCTTCGCCGCCTTGACGTCGTCGGGCGTCATCAGCGTGCCTGCGCCGACCACGGCCTCGGGCGCCGCGGCGACCATTGCGCGGATGACGTCCAGCGCCGCCGGCGTGCGGAGCGTCACTTCGAGCGCGCGCAGGCCCCCGGCGCAGAGCGCCTTCGCCAGCGGCGCCGCTGTCGCGACGTCCTCGACGATCAGCACCGGGATGACGGGGGCGAGACGACAGACGTCCTCGACGGTCGGGTTCATGACGGGGCGCCTTCCAGCTTGTCTTCGGCCTCCCCCGCCCATGCGCGGGCGAGGATGTCGGCGGTCGCGCGGTTGGTCGCGCAGGGGATGTCGTGGACGATCGCCATGCGCAGCAGCGCCTTCACGTCCACGTCATGGGGCATCGGGGTCATCGCGTCGGCGAAGAAGATGAGCGCGGCGATCTTCTTCTCGGTGATCATCGCGCCGATCTGCTGGTCGCCGCCGAGCGGGCCGGAGGCGACGCAGGTCACGTCGAGCGCCGGGCAGAACTCCCGCACGACGCTCCCCGTCGTCGCGGTCGCCACGACGCCGTGGCGCATCAGCAGCGCGGCGTTGCGCGCGGCCCAGGCGGCGAGGGCGGATTTCTTCGCGTCGTGGGCGACGAGCGCGATGCGGCCGGCGTCGGCTTTCATGACGCGGCGTCCCTCACACCACGACCGCAGCGCCCGTGCCGGCGGGGCCGACATGGGCGCGGAAGGCGGCGAAGAGCTCGCGGCCGATGCCGTGCTCGTTGCCGGAGAGGTCCGGCGACACCGGCTCCCGCGCGGCGAACGCCGACGGCTCGACCAGCACCTCCAGTCGCCCCGCCGCAGCGTCGAGGCGGATCACGTCGCCGTCGCGCAGGCGCGCGATGGGGCCGCCGTCCGCGGCTTCGGGGCTCACATGGATCGCCGCGGGCACCTTGCCCGACGCGCCGGACATGCGCCCGTCGGTCACCAGAGCGACCTTGAAGCCCTTGTCCTGCAGCACGCCGAGAGCGGGCGTCAGCGAGTGGAGTTCCGGCATTCCGTTCGCCTTGGGGCCCTGGAAGCGCACCACGACTATGACGTCGCGGTCGAGTTCGCCGGCCTTCCACGCGGTCTTCACGGCTTCCTGGTCGTGGAAGATGCGCGCCGGGGCCTCGACGACGTGCCGCTCGGGCTTGACGGCCGAGATCTTGATCACCGCCTCGCCCAGCGGCCCGTCGAGCCGCTTCAACCCGCCTGACTTCTGGAACGGCGCCGCGACGGGGCGCAGGATGTCGGTCGTCAGGCTCTCGGAGGGGCCGTTCTCCCAGACGAGTTCGCCGTCGGGCCCAAGCTTCGGCTCCTGCGTGTAGCGGCTGAGGCCGTCGCCGGCGACGGTGCGCACGTCCTCGTGCAGCAGCCCCGCGCCGAGCAGTTCGCCGATCATGAACTGCAGGCCGCCGGCGGCGTGGAAATGGTTCACGTCCGCGATGCCGTTGGGGTAAACGCGGGCCATCAGCGGCGTCGCCTCCGACAGCGCGGCCATGTCGTCCCAGTCGATCAGCACGCCCGCCGCCCGCGCCATGGCGATCAGGTGCAGGGTGAGGTTGGTCGAGCCGCCGGTGGCGTGCAGGCCGACCATGCCGTTCACGAAGGCGCGCTCGTCCAGCACCTCGGCGCAGGGCGTGTACTCGTTGCCTGCGGCGGTGATCTGGAGCGCCCGGCGCGCGGCGGCGCGGGTCAGCGCCTCGCGCAGCGGCGTGCCGGGGTTGACGAAGCTGGCGCCGGGCAGGTGCAGCCCCATGAACTCCATCAGCATCTGGTTGGTGTTGGCGGTGCCGTAGAAGGTGCAGGTTCCCGGGCCGTGGTAGCTCGCCATCTCGGCCTTCAGCAGCTCGTCTCGGCCGATCTCGCCCTTGGCGTAGCGCTGGCGGACGGCGGACTTCTCGTCGTTGGGCAGGCCGGATGTCATCGGGCCGGCGGGGACGAACACCGCGGGGATGTGGCCGAACGTCGCCGCGGCGATCACCAGCCCCGGCACGATCTTGTCGCAGACGCCGAGGAAGATCGCGGCGTCGAAGCAGTTGTGGCTGAGCGCGACGCCGGCCGAGAGCGCGATGACGTCGCGGGAGAAGAGGCTCAGCTCCATCCCCGGCTGGCCCTGCGTGACGCCGTCGCACATCGCGGGCACGCCGCCGGCGACCTGCGCGGTTCCGCCGGCGGCGCGGGCGGCGTCGCGGATCAGCTTCGGGAAGTCCTCGAAGGGCTGATGGGCCGACAGCATGTCGTTGTAGGCGGTGACGATCCCGATGTTGCCGGTCGCCTCGCTCGTCAGCGCCGCCTTGTCGGCGGGCCCGCAGGCGGCGATGGCGTGGGCGAGGTTGCCGCAGGTGAGGCTCGCGCGCACCGGCCCGGCCTCGCCGGCGCGGCGCGCGCGGTCGAGATAGGCCGCGCGCACCTCGCGGGAGCGCTCTCTGATGCGGTCGGTGACGGCGGCGACGGTCGGGTTAAGGCCGTTCGTGGTTGGGGCGGGCATGGTCGCGCCTCCTCTCAGTCGGCGTAAAAGACGGTCAGCGGTTTGGTTCGCGTGAGCAGGACGCGCACGGGCGCGGCCTCCTCGTCGGTCTCGGCCTCGGCGCGGGCCAGCGCCTCGCGCTTCGCCGCGCCGACGATCAGCAGATAGGCGTGGGCGGCGCCGCGCAGCACCGGGGCGGTCAGCGTGACGCGGGGCTCGGGCGCGCCAGGGGCGTTCATGGCGAGCGCCGGAGGCGCGTCGTCGGCGAGCGCGCGGCGCAGCTTGTCGGCGCCGGGAAACAGCGAGGCGGTGTGCAGGTCCTCGCCCATGCCGCAGACCACGACGTCGAGCGGCAGGACGAGGCGGTCGAGCGAGGCGCAGATGGCGTCCATCGACTGCGCAGGCTCGGCCGTCGCCCCGTAGAGCGGCGCGAACTCGGCCGCCGCCGCGGCGCCGCGGAACAGCGTCTCGCCGACGAGGCGCTGGTTGGAGCGGTCCGACGAGGTCGGAACCCAGCGCTCGTCGGTCAGCGTGACGGCGATCCGCTCCCAGTTCAGCGGCTTCGCGCCCAGCGCGGCGAGGAACGGGCCCGGCGTCGTCCCGCCCGGCACGGCGAGCGTCCCGCGGCCGCGGGTGTCAAGCGCGGCCTTCAGGTCCGCGGCGACGCGGTCGGCCAGCGCTTCTGCAAGCGCCTCGCGGCTGGGGAACGCCTCGATGGCGGTCTCGACTGTCACGGCGCGCTCTCCTCGCTGACGGCGGCTGCTTGGGGACGGCGTTTCGATCAGAGGTCCAGGTCGTAGAGGTCGATCTTCACGCCGCGCGACGTCAGGGCGGGATCCCGAGCGGCGACGGGTTCGAAATGGCCGCTTTTCCTGAACACGCCGCGGCCGCCGGTCGCGTCGGCGATCAGTTTGTACTTCTTGGCGTCGTCGCGCGACTTGCTGTTGTCCATCCCCTGCGCGACGACAATGTGCACGTCGGGCGCGCCGATGTCGGGGCTGCCGACACCGAATTCCGCATCCTTGCAAATCTGGCACGCGATGCTCACGCCGTCGATGGTGCAGGTTCCGACGCCCGAGCCGGCCTCGAACTCCCGGTCCGTCTCGCTGGCGATGATCTCGCCGACGCCAAGCTTCTTCGAGAAGTTGAACTTGATGGCGCTGCCATGGAAGCCCACGCAGAGGTTGCCCGCCTTGTTCCCGTTGGGCTTGGCGACCATGGCCGTTCCCGGCACCAGCAGGATGTTGGGCCTCGCGCGGGTGATCTCCTGACACTTCGTCACGAGCGACATCATCTTCGTGCGGGTGATGGGGCTGCGGCCGAAGGCGTATTCCGGCGCGAGGAAGAAGTGCGGCCCCGCGTCAAGATCGTCGCGTCCCGCGATATGGGCGCCCACGACCTCGACGGCGTCGGTCAGCCGCCCGATGCGCTCGATGATCGCGAAATCTGTCCATCCCTGATCGGTTTCGGCGTCGTAGAAATCGCTGCAGTGGTAGAGGGCGCAGACGACCTTGGGCATGGCGCGGTCTCCCGTCAGGCTATCGGCCGCAGCGGCGGCGCAGGCTTCTCCTTCGGCGTCCGACCCGTCACGCCTTGATCTCGCGCCAGCGGCGGTGGTCGCGGTGCATCAGCATCAGGGCGTCCTCCGGGCCTGAGGAGCCGATGTCGTAGGGGCGGGGCTTCTCGCTCGCCGCCTCCCACGCGGCGATGGCGGGGTCGATCCAGGCCCAGGCGGCTTCGACCTCGTCGCCGCGCATGAACAGGGTCTGGTCGCCGCGGATGACGTCCATCACCAGCCGCTCGTAGGCGTCGGGCATCCGCGTCATGGCGCCGAGCTTCTGGGCGAAGGTCATGTCGAGGTTGGCGTCGGTCAGGCGCATGCCGCCGGGGCCGGGGTCCTTGATCGTCATCGCCAGCGTGATGCCCTCGTCGGGCTGCAGGCGGATGACCAGCATGTTGGGCCGCTCGGCGCCCTCGTCGCCGGGAAAGATCGAGTGCGGGGCCTCCTTGAAGACGATGGCGATCTCGGACATGCGCGCGCGCAGGCGCTTGCCGGTGCGCAGGTAGAAGGGCGCGCCGGACCAGCGCCAGTTGGCGACCTCTGCCTTCAGCGCGACGTAGCTCTCGGTGCGGCTGTCGGGGTCTCCGGCGTCGTCGACGTAGCTCGTGGCGGCGCCGCCGTTGCGATACTGGCCCCGGACGATCTCGCGCGGGTCGAGCGGCGCCAGCGCGCGCAGCACCTTGAGCTTCTCGTCGCGCACCGTGTCGGCGGAGAAGCGCGCGGGCGGCTCCATCGCGGTGAGGCAGAGAAGCTGAAGCAGGTGATTCTGCACCATGTCGCGCATGGCGCCGACGCCGTCGTAGTAGGGGCCGCGCCCCTCGATGCCGACGCTCTCGGCGACGGTGATCTGGACATGGTCGACGTGGCGGGCGTTCCAGAGCGGCTCGAACAGCGCGTTGGCGAAGCGCAGCGCCATCAGGTTCTGGACCGTCTCCTTCCCGAGATAATGGTCGATGCGGTAGATCTGGCGCTCGTCGAAGGCCTCCGCGAGCTGGGCGTTGAGCGCGCGGGCCGAGGCGAGGTCGCGTCCCAGCGGCTTCTCAACGACGATGCGCGCGCCGTCGCCGCCGAGCCCCTGGGCCGCGATGCGCCCGGCGATCGGGCCGAAAAGCTTCGGCGCGACCGAGAGGTAGAAGGCGCGCGGGCGGCCGGCGTCGTGGCTCAGCGCGTCCGACAGCCCGTCCCAGCCGCCCTCGCCCATGGCGTCCACGGCGCGGTAGTCGAGCATGGCGAGGAAGCGCGCCACCGAGGCGGGGTCGCGCTCGGCGGCGGGAAGAAACTCCTCCAGCGCCTCCTCGGCGAGACGGCGGAAGCCGTCCGCGTCCATCTCGCTGCGCGCGGCGCCGACGATGCGGGCGGCGTCCGGCGCCTGCCCGTCGCGCATGCGATGATAGAGCGCCGGTATCAGCTTGCGGCGCGCAAGGTCTCCTGTGGCGCCGAACACCACGATATCGAAAGGATCGACGGGAACGACGCGGGCGACCATGGCCCTCTCCTCAATCCTGGGACGACGGCGCGCCGCCGCCGGAGGCATTCTCTGCGGCGGGTTCGGCGGCCGGTTTCGGCGCGCCGGGAAGCTGCGCGCGCATCGGCAGGTCCGCGCCGCGCTTCTCGCAGGTGAGCGCCGCCGCCTGCACCGCGAACTGCATCATCCGCCCCAGCGGGCCGGCGTCGAGGCCGGTGAGACCCTTGCGGCTGGCGAGGCCCGCCTCCGCCAGCGCAGTGACCAGAGCGGCGAGGAAGCTGTCGCCGGCGCCCACCGTGTCGACGACGTTCGCGCGGGGCGGCGAGGCCTCGACGTTGATCTCGTCGGTCCAGGCGCTTGCGCCCTGCTTGCCGCGCGTCACGACCACGAGCCGCGCGCCGCCGGTCAGCCAGCGCCGCGCGAGCGAGGCGGGGCTGACGCCGGGATAGAGCAGCTCAAGGTCCTCGAGGCTCACCTTGACGAGGTCGGCGTGGGCGGCGAAGGCCTCGACGCGGCTGCGCCAGCGGCCCATGTCGGGCTCTACGGTGGCGCGGATGTTGGGGTCGAGCGTCACCAGCGGGCCGCCTTTCGCCTGTTTGGCGTAGTCAAGGAAGCTGTCGCCGGTGGGCTTGGTGAGCAGCGAGAAGCAGCCGAAGAGCACGCCCTGGGCGTCGTCGAGCTGCGGGAGATCCTCCGGTCGCACCTGCCGGTCCGCCGCCCCGTCGGCGTAGAAGGCGTAGCGCGCGCCGCCGTCGCCGCCCAGCGTCACGAGCGCCAGCGTCGTCTGCGCCGACTTGAGCGCGAGGCGCGTCGTGTCGACGCCCTCCGCCGCGAGGGTCGTCGCGAGCTTCTGGCCGAGCGCGTCGGTCGCCACGCCCGTCACCATCGCGACCGGCTGGCCGAGGCGGGCGAGGCCGATGGCGACGTTGAAGGCCGAACCGCCGACCCGCGCGTCGAGCGCGAAGCCGCTCTCGGTCTCCGCATCCACGAACACGTCGTAGAGGGCTTCGCCGCACACCAGGAAAGTCATGCCGTCTTCTCCGCCGCCTGCATGCGCTCGCCCACCAGCGTCGTCGTTCGAGGCGCATCCTCCTCGATGGCGGGAAAGCGCGGGATCTCGCGCTCGAACTGGTTGTCCGCCCAGTCGTCGTTGACGCTGGAGACCTCGCCGACGACCACCGCGCCGCCCTCGCCGTTGAAGGCGTGCCAGATGTCGGGCGTCAGCGTCACGCTTTGGCCGGGCCGAAGGCGCAGCATCCCGTCGGGCCCCGTCCGGACCATGCGGCCGTCGCTCAGCGCCTCCACGGGCTCGCCGCGCCGCGGGCCCGCCTCGCCGCCGGGCCAGAGTTCGAGGGCCAGAGTCGCGCCGGCGCGGACGATGATGTCCTCGACCTTGGAGCGGTGGCGGTGCATCGGGGCGAGCTGCCCGTCGCCCACCAGCATCAGCTTCTCGGCGTAGCAGAAGCCGCGGCCGGCGCGCAGCTCGCCGGCGAGGCCGTTGCGCAGGGTGAAGAGCGTCAGTCCCAGCGTCTCGAAGGCGTCGCCGCCATAATCGGTCACGTCCCAGCCGAGGCCGGCGCGCGCGGCGTGGCTGTCGCCCGCCGCGCGCCACTGCGCGTCCGTCCAGTCCGCGAAGGGCGGCAGCGCGAAGCCTGCGCGCGAGAAGGCCTCGCGCGCCGCCGCCACCGCCGCTTCGACCTGCGAGCGCCTCACGCCGCGGCCGCTTCCGGCGGCTGCATCGCGCCGGTCATGATCGCCACCGCGTCGGACATCGTGAAATCCCCCGGCCTGATGACGCAGGCCCGCTTGCCGAGGCGGTGGATGTGGATGCGGTCCGCCACCTCGAACACATGAGGCATGTTGTGGGATATCAGCACGATAGGCAAGCCGCGGTCGCGCACGTCCTTGATGAGTTCGAGCACGCGGCGGCTCTCCTTCACGCCCAGCGCGGCGGTCGGCTCGTCCATGATGACGAAGCGCCTGGCGAAGGCGGCGGCGCGGGCCACGGCGACGCCCTGGCGCTGCCCGCCGGAGAGCGTCTCGACCGCCTGGTTGATGCTCTGCACCGTCATCAGCCCCAGTTCGGTGAGCTTCGCGCGCGCGAAGTCCCGCATGTGCTTCTTGTCGAGCATCCGCAGGTACTTGCCCAGAAAGCCCGACTTGTAGACCTCGCGGCCGAGGAACATGTTGTCGGCGATCGACAGCGCCGGCGAGAGCGCGAGGTTCTGGTACACCGTCTCGATGCCGGCGTTGCGGGCTTCGATCGGGCTGCGGAACCGGGTTGGGACGCCGTCGATCTCGATCACGCCGTCGTCGAGCTGCACGGCTCCGGCGATGGCCTTGATGAGCGAGGATTTTCCCGCGCCGTTGTCGCCGATGACGGCGAGGATCTCGCCGGGCATCAGGTCGAAGTCGGCGTGGTCGATGGCGGTGACGCGGCCGTAGCGCTTCACGAGGCCGCGGCCCTTAACGACGGGGGTGACGTTGTCGGTCATGCGGAGACCCTCCGGATCCACTGGTCGAGCGCGACGGCGACGATGATGAGCAGGCCGACGGCGAAGCTCTGCCACAGCGGGTCGAAGCCCGAGAGCGAGAGTCCGGATCGGAACACGCCGACGATGAGCGCGCCGAAGAGCGTGCCGAACACCGCGCCCCGACCGCCGAAGAGCGAGGTGCCGCCGATAACCACGGCGGTGATCGCGTCGAGGTTGCCCTCCGCGAAGCTCTGCGGCGAGGCGGAGCCGACGCGGCCGATGGCGGCCCATCCCGCAAGCGCGCAGAGCGTGCCGGAGACGGCGTAGACCGAGAGCAGCACCCTGTCGGTGCGGATGCCGGAAAGCTCCGCGGCCTCCTTGTCGTCGCCGATGGCGTAGACGGCGCGGCCCCAGCCGGTCCAGTTCAGGACATACCAGAGCCCCACGAACACCAGCACCATCAGGAAGCTGCCGTAGGTGAACTGCGCCCCGAACATCTCCACGCGCAGGCCGAAGACCTTGAGCAGCGAGGCTTCCGCGTCGATGCTCTGGCTGCGCACCGTCTGGCCGCCGGAGTACCACAGGCTCAGCGCGGCGAAGATCGACCAGGCGCCGAGCGTGGCGATGAAGGGCGGCAGGCGGAACTGCATCGACGGTCCTGCGGGAACCTTGCCCGACATCGCGGCGCCGCCGGCGGCGAGGCCGAGCAGGACGCCGACCGGCGCCGCCCAGATCACCGACAGCCCCGCCAGCGTCAGCAGCGCCACGGTCGCGCCTGCGGTGACGATCACGGGGACCATGCGCATCCGCGTCACCAGCGCGCCGTTGAAGAGCCCGCAGGCGAGGCCCGCGCCGAGGCCGATCAGCACCGCGACGACGTCGGGCGCGCCGCCCTCGACCCCGAGCCGCGCCATGATCATGTAGCTCAGCACCATGATCGCAGCGACGCTGAGGTCGATGCCGGCGGTCAGGATGATGAGCGTCTGCGCCGCGCCCAGCAGGCCGATCACGGTGACCTGCTGGATGATCAGCGAGAGGTTGAAGGCGGTCAGGAAGTTGTTGGCGGTGGCCGCGAAGACGGCGACGCTGAGCGCCAGCACCATGATCGGCGCGGCCGTGGGGTTGGCGTGCAGGAAGTGCTGGAAATGGTCGAGCGGCGATTTCGCCTTCACGTCGAAGGCGGCGACCGCGCTCTCGCGCGAGGCCGCGGTCTCGAAATCCTGCGGCGCGCGACCGGAAGCCGGGCCCGGGCCCGATGCTGGGCCCGATGCTGCGCCCGGTGCGGCTGGAGCGTCTGTCATGGCGTCTCTCCCGACGGTTCTGGCGTCTTGGAGGAGGGCGGCGGACCGCCCCCCTCGAGGGTCAGGGCGCGATCAGCCCCAGCACTTCGACATGGCTTCCTCGGACGTGATCGAGGGCACGCCCTCGACTGGCTTGTCCGTCACGAGCTCGACGCCGGTGTTGAAGAAGTCGAGGCCTTCGGAGTTCTGCGGCTTCTCGCCGGTCTCGGCGTACTTCACGACCGCCTCGACGCCGAGCGCGGCCATCAGCAGCGGGAACTGCATCGAGGTCGCGCCGATCACGCCGTCGGCCACGTTCTGCACGCCGGGGC
>CAYGUQ010000044.1:0-2037 GCA_964352995.1 uncultured Rhodobacterales bacterium | reverse complement strand
CATCAGGGGGGGGCGGACGTCCCCAGCCGCAGACCCAGCCGCAGAGCCAGAGCCCGAGCCAGAGCCAGAGCCAGAGCCAGGCCCGGAGAGAGAAGCATCGTCCTCGCGCAAGTGCCGGCGCCACGCCTGGAGGCGGTGCGCGGCGATCTGGAGCGGGATGTGGATGGAGGTCGCGCCGACCAAGACGTCGGCCACGTTCTGCACGCCGGGGCAGCCGCCGTCGACGGAGACGATCAGCACGTCGTCGGCCTTGCCGAACGCCTTCAGCGCCTCGAAGGCGCCCGCGGCAGCGGGCTCGTTGATCGTGTGGACGACGTTGATGCCGGGGTCGCGCTGGAACAGCGTCTCCATGGCGGTGCGGCCGCCTTCCTCTGCGCCGAGCGTGGGCTGGCCGCCGACGATGCGGGGGTCGTCCTCGTCGTACATGACCTTGACGTTCTTCACGTCGACGCCGAAGCCCTGCAGGAAGCCCTGGTTGCGCAGCACGTCCACCGGCACCTGGCTCTCGTTGAGGTCGAGCGTGGCGATCTTGGCGGAGCCGGTGTCGCCCATGGTCGCCGCGGCCCACTTGCCGATCAGTTCGCCGGCGAGGAAGTTGTCGGTCGCGAAGGTGGCGTCCACCGCGTCGGCGGGGTCGAAGGGCGTGTCGAGCGCGATCACCAGGATGCCGGCTTCGCGGGCGCGGGCGATGCTGTCGGTCAGCGCCTGCGGGTCGGAGGCGACGATCATGATGCCCTTGGCGCCGGCGGCGATCAGGCTCTCGATGCCCTCGATCTGCGCGCCGGTGTCGCCGTCATAGGCGCCGGCGAAGCTGCGCAGCTCGGCGCCGAGCGCCTCGGCCTTGGCCTCGGCGCCTTCGCGCATCTTCACGAAGAACGGGTTGGTGAAGGTCTTGGTGACGAGGCCGACCAGCACCTTGTCCTGAGCGGCGGCGGGCTGGCTGGCGAGCGCGGCGGCGGCGACGAGCGCGCAGCCGAGAAGACGGGTTTTCAGCGACATCATGGATGCTCCCTCCCGGGGGTTGAACCTTCGGCGCGCGTCTCTGGCGCGTCCGGGGCGGGCGTGAGGCCGCGCCTGTGCCTAGGAAACGCCTTCGGTTAATGATTCGTCAATAATTAAATCAATTTGCCTTTTTAAGTATGCGCGTGCATCATCAAGGCGTTGGGCAGGAGGTCGAGGAATGCGCGGTGGAGATGGCGCTGGATTGCGCGCCTATAACGAGCGGCTGATCATCGGCGCGATCAGGCAGGCGGGCGCGCTTTCCAAGGCCGAGATCGCGCGCGCGACGGGGCTGAGCGCGCAGGCCGCCTCGGTCATCGTGAACCGGCTGCTCGCCGAGCGCGTGCTGGAGAAGCGGCCGAAGCTGCGCGGCCAGATCGGCCAGCCGCAGACGCCCATCGCGCTGAATCCGGCCGGCGCCTTCTCGGTGGGCGTCAAGATCGGCCGCAGCAGCGTCGAGGCGGTGCTGGTGGATTTCACCGCGAGCGTCGTCGCCCATCGCGTCAGCTCCCATCGCGCGCCTCTCGCAGGGCCCACGCTGGAGACTGCGGCCGCGCTCGTCAACGCCGTGGCGGCGCAGGCCCCGGCCGCGCGCATGGCGGGGCTCGGCGTCGCGATGCCGGGCCACATCCATCTGTGGGCGGAGGAGATGGGCCTCGCGCGCGGGGCGCTCGACGACTGGCGCGAGGCCGACCCCGCCGCAGCGCTCGCCGCCGCCACCGGGCTGGACGCGACGCTCTGCAACGACGCCACGGCGGCCTGCGCGGCGGAGCTGGCGCTGGGCGAGGCGATCGGGCGGCGCTCCGCGCTCTACCTCTATCTCGGGGCCTTCGTCGGCGGCGGGCTGGTGCTCGACGGCCGGCTCTATGGCGGCGCGCAGGACAACGCCGGCGCGCTGGGCTCGATGCCGATGGCCGAGCGCGGCCGGCAGCTCATCCACGCCGCCTCGCCGCTCTTTCTGATGCGGGCGCTGGAGGCGGCGGGGCTCGACCCCGAGAGCGCCGCGGCGCCGGCGCCGCGGCGCTCTCGGGGTCGAGC
>CAYGUQ010000043.1:0-15683 GCA_964352995.1 uncultured Rhodobacterales bacterium | reverse complement strand
GCTGCACGTCACCGACATGGCCTGGCGCCGCGTCAACCACCCGTCCGAGATCCTGAACATCGGCGAGACCGTCAAGGTCCAGGTGGTCAAGGTCAACAAGGACACCCAGCGCATCAGCCTCGGCATGAAGCAGCTGATGTCCGACCCGTGGGACGGCGTCGCCGCCAAGTACCCGATGGGCAGCAAGTGGACCGGCCGCGTCACCAACATCACCGACTACGGCGCCTTCGTGGAGCTGGAGGCGGGCGTCGAGGGCCTCGTCCACGTCTCCGAGATGAGCTGGACCAAGAAGAACGTGCACCCCGGCAAGATCGTCTCCACCTCCCAGGAGGTCGAGGTGATGGTGCTGGACGTGGACAGCCAGAAGCGCCGCGTGTCGCTGGGCCTCAAGCAGTGCCTGCGCAACCCGTGGGAGGTCTTCGCCGAGACCCACCCCGCCGGCGCCGTGGTCGAGGGCGAGGTCAAGAACATCACCGAGTTCGGCCTGTTCATCGGGCTGGAGGGCGACATCGACGGCATGGTGCATCTGTCGGATCTCGACTGGCGCCGCGCCGGCGAGGACGCCATCCAGGACTACAAGAAGGGCGACATGGTGAAGGCGCAGGTTCTCGACGTCGACGTCGAGAAGGAGCGCATCTCGCTGGGCGTCAAGCAGCTCGAGGACGGCGGCGCCTCGGCCGGGGCCGCGGCGGCCCCCGCCGGCGGCCTGCGCAAGAACGCCGTCGTCACCGCGACCGTGACCGCGATCGAGGACGGCGGCGTCGAGGTCGAGGTCGAGGGCATGAAGGGCTTCATCCGCCGTTCCGACCTTGGCCGCGACCGGGCCGACCAGCGCCCCGAGCGCTTCTCGCTGGGCGACAAGCTCGACGCCCGGGTGCTGAACGTCGACAAGGCGGCGCGGCGCGTGGGCCTCTCCGTCAAGGCGCTTCAGATCGCCGAGGAGAAGGAGGCCGTCGCGCAGTACGGCTCGTCCGACAGCGGCGCGTCGCTGGGCGACATCCTCGGCGCGGCGCTGAAGGAGCGTCAGGGCAACTGAGGCCCTGACCGCGACACTGGCAGGGGGCGGGATTCGCCATGGCTGATCTCGACCCCGACGTCGTCATCGAACGCCGGCGCCTGCGCCGGCGTCTCGGTTTCTGGCGCATCGTCGCCATCGCAGCCGTCCTTGGCGCCGTCGGCGCCGCGGTCTGGCGGGCGGTCCCGACCGGCCCTTACGTCGCGCGCTTCGACGTGACCGGGGCGATCTTCGACGACCCCGAGCGCGACGCGACCCTGCGCGAACTCGCCAGGGACGAGGACGTCCGGGCCGTCATGCTGCGAATCAACAGCCCCGGCGGGTCCGTGGCGGGGTCGGAGGCGCTGCACGAGGCGCTGCGCGCCGTGGCCGAGGCCAAGCCGCTCGTCGCGGTGCTGGGCGAGGTCGCCGCTTCGGGCGGCTACATCGCGGCCATCGCCGCCGACCACATCGTCGCGCGCGGCGGCACCGTCACCGGCTCGATCGGCGTCATCGCCGAGTTTCCCAACGTGGAGGGGCTGCTCGACACGCTGGGCGTCGATGTCGCCCGCGTCGCGTCCGCCCCGCTCAAGGCCGAGCCGTCGCCGTTCCGCGAACCGAGCGCGGCGGCGCTCGCGGCGCAGCGCTCGCTGATCGAGGACAGTTACGACTGGTTCCTCTCGCTCGTCGCCGCGCGCCGCGGCCTCGCGCCGGAAGACGCCCGTCGCCTCGGCGACGGGCGCGTCTACACGGGCCGCCAGGCGGCCGCGGAAGGGCTGATCGACGCCGTAGGCGGCGAGTCCGTCGCGCGCGACTGGCTGGAGACGGCGCGGGGCGTGCCGCCCTCGCTGCCGCTGCGCGACGTGGAGATCGACCGCGAGGACGACGGCCTGCTCGGCCCGTTGGGCGGCGCGGCGCTGGGCCTGCGCCTGCGCAAGGCCGCGGCCGAACTCGGCGCCGGGCCGGCGCTCATGGCCATCCAGCGATAAACCCTTGGCGTTGACGCGCGAATTTCTGCGTGAGACTGTGCTGCCGCGCGGTTGGGGCGGCGCGTGCGCGCTGGTTTATTCGGGGGTGTGCCGGCGATGATAAAGTCAGAGCTGATCCAGCGCATCGCCGACGAGAATCCGCACCTCTTCCAGAGGGACGTCGAGCGGATCGTGTCGACCATTTTCGACGAGATCGCGGCGGCCCTTTCGCGCGGAGATCGGGTCGAGCTGCGCGGCTTCGGCGCCTTTTCGGTCAAGAGCCGGGACGCGCGCATGGGGCGCAACCCGCGCACCGGCGAAGCCGTCCATGTGCCTGAAAAGCGCGTGCCGTTCTTCAAGACCGGCAAGGAGCTTCGTGAGCGCCTCAACGGCGGGCGGGTCGGAGACGACGACGAGGACGACGACGAGATGTGACGCCCGCGCGGCGTCCCGCCCTCTTGCCGGAAGGCGGGCGCCGGCGCGAAGGTGACGCGAGCGACCCGAAAGCCAAACGTCGGCGCGCCGCCGCCGCGCCCATCCGGAGACGACCATGCGCATCCTGACCTACCTGCTGATCGGCATCGTCGCGATCGTGGTGATCGCCCTGTCAGTGGCGAACCGGCATGTGGTCGACGTCGGCGTGGCGCCGGACTTCTCGGCCTACGGCCTGCCGCCGTCTCCGCGCTTCGGCCTGCCGCTCTACGTTCTCGCGCTGGCGTGCGGGGCGCTGGGCTTCGTGCTGGGCGCCGCGCGCGAGTACATCCGCGAGGGCCGCGTGCGCCGCCGCGCCGCCGCGGCGCGGCGCGAGGTGGGCGAGCTCAAGCGCGAGGTCTCCAAGCTGAAGCGCGACCAGAACCTCGATGAGGACGACGAGATCATCGCGTTGACCTCGCGGTGACCGGGGCGGGGCCGAGACGCTGAATCGTCGGCGCCTTCAAGGTGGCTTTCCGGATTCAGACAGCCGCTCCGCGCGGCGCGGACGGCGTCGCGGTGAAGATCTGCGGCGTGCGGACGCGCGAGGACGTCGACGCCGCCGCGCGCGCCGGGGCGGCCTATGTCGGTCTCAACCTCTACGCGCCGTCGCCGCGCTTCGTGGGGCTGGAGGGCGCGGCCGCGCTTGCGGCCGCCGCGCCGCCGGGCCTTTGCAAGGTGGCGCTCGCCGTCGATCCTGACGACGCTCTTCTCGACGCCATCGCCGCGCTTCCCGTCGACATGGTCCAGCTCCACGGCCATGAGGGCCCGACGCGCGTGGCCGAGGCGCGGGCGCGGCTGGGGCTGCCGGTGATGAAGACCGTCGCGCTGGCCGGGCCGGACGACCTTGCGGCCATCGCCGAGATCGAGGCCGTCGCCGACCAGGTTCTTGTGGAGGGCCGTCCACCGGAGGGCGCAGACCTGCCCGGAGGGATGGGCGCGGGCTTCGACTGGCGGCTGGTGGCGGGCCGCCGCTGGGCGCGCCCGTGGATGCTCGCCGGCGGCCTGACCCCAGGCACGGTCGCGGAGGCCATCGCGACCTCGGGCGCCATGCAGGTCGACGTCGCCTCGGGCGTCGAACGGCCGCGCGGCGTCAAGGACCACGGCCTGATCGCGGATTTCGTCGCGGCGGCGCTCGCGGCGCGCGGGTTCGCCGCCCCATGATCGAGCCGCGCGACGGCGGCCCCCTCGACGCCCTCGTCTGCGACCCCGAGCTCATCGTCTCGCGCGAGGGCGTCTCGACGGACGACGTCGCCCGCATCCGCGCGCAGGTGCTGGTCGAGCAGGGCGCCGTTCTGGTGCGCCAGACGCAGCTCGCCGACGCCAAGGCGACCGCGGTGCTGGCGTTCTCGGGCCTCGTCGCCTCGCGCGTGGCGCTCGATCTCGACGTCGCCCGTCTCGGCGCCGCCGAGGTCGCGCTGATCGGCCTCAAGGCGACGGTCGTCGTGTTCTGCCTGCTGGCGCTGATGCCGCGCTATCCCCGCGGCGCGACCCGCCGCACGCTGGCGGAGCTGGAGCGCACCTCCTGGGTGGCGCTCAGCGCACCCGGGTTCTCGGCCGACGATTACGCCCGCTTCATGCGCGGGGCGCAGGTGTCGCAACTCGTGACGTCGATGGCGCGCTCCAATCACGCTCTGGCGCGGCTTCTCTCGCGCAAGTTCCGCTATCTGCGCGGCGCCTTCCTGCTGGCGATGGCCGACGTGGCTGCCACGCTGGTCTACTATCTGGCCGACGAGGCGTGGCGCGCGGGGTGACGCCCTCCCTCTCGCGCATGGCCGCGCGCTGCGCTAGACAGGGCCTGCAGACAGAGACGGAGCGCGCAATGGCCGCCGAGATGCTGAACTCCTACCGCACCGGGCCCGACGAGAAGGGCCGTTTCGGCCTGTTCGGCGGCCGTTTCGTCGCCGAGACGCTGATGCCGCTCATCCTCGAACTCGAAGCCGAGTACGGCCGCGCCAGGAACGACCCCGCCTTCGTCGCGCAGATGGAGGATCTCTGGACCCACTATGTCGGCCGGCCCAGCCCGCTCTACTTCGCCGAACGGCTGACCGAGAAGCTCGGCGGCGCCAAGATCTACCTCAAGCGCGACGAGCTGAACCACACCGGCGCGCACAAGATCAACAACGTGCTCGGCCAGATCCTGCTCGCCCGCCGCATGGGCAAGACGCGGATCATCGCCGAGACCGGCGCCGGCCAGCACGGCGTGGCGACGGCGACCGTCTGCGCCCGTTTCGGCCTGAAATGCGTGGTGTTCATGGGCGCCACCGACGTCGAGCGTCAGAAGCCCAACGTCTTCCGCATGAAGCTGCTCGGCGCCGAGGTCGTGCCCGTCACCTCCGGCCGCGCCACGCTGAAGGACGCGATGAACGAGGCGCTGCGCGACTGGGTCACCAACGTCGCGGAGACCTTCTACTGCATCGGCACCGTCGCCGGCCCGCACCCCTATCCGGCGATGGTGCGCGACTTCCAGTCCGTGATCGGGCGCGAGGCGCGCGCGCAGATGCTGGAGCGCGAGGGGCGGCTGCCCGACAGCCTCGTGGCCTGCATCGGCGGCGGCTCCAACGCCATGGGCCTCTTTCACCCGTTCCTCGACGACAAGGACGTGCGCATCATCGGCGTGGAGGCCGGCGGCCATGGCGTCGACGACCGGATGGAGCACGCAGCCAGCCTCACCGGCGGCCGGCCCGGCGTGCTCCACGGCAACCGCACCTATCTGCTGCAGGACGCGGACGGCCAGATCCTCGAGGGTCATTCGATCAGCGCCGGGCTCGACTATCCCGGCATCGGCCCCGAACATTCGTGGCTGCACGACATCGGCCGCGTCGAGTACGTCTCGGCGACCGACGACGAGGCGCTGGCTGCGTTCCAGCTCTGCTGCCGGACGGAGGGCATCATCCCGGCCCTTGAACCCAGCCACGCCTTGGCGCATGTAGCCCGCCTTGCGCCGACCCTGCCGAAGGATCACCTGATGGTCCTCAACATGTGCGGGCGCGGCGACAAGGATATCTTCACGGTGGCCGAGGCGCTCGGCGACCGCATGTGACCGCGCCGGGGGCCGGCGTCGTCTGAACCGCGCCGGCCGCAGGCGCTGACCGATCGGAGGCCATGGTGGCCGAATTTGCGCCGGGCGACGTCGTCGTCCTCAAGTCAGGCTCGATGCGGATGCTCGTCGAGCGCATCGAGGGCGAGAGCGCCGCGGTGGTCTGGGCCAACGACGGCGGCATCGGGCGGGACGTCCTGCCCATCTTTGCGCTCAACAAGTGGGAGCACCGTCCCGATTCGGGTCATGGCGACCGGCCGGCGCCGCGACCGCGCCCGCGCGAGGACGGCGATCGCCCGGCCCGGCCGTTCGGCGGCGACCGCAAGGGGCCGTCGAAGCCCTACGGCAAGCCCGCGGACCGCGACGGCCCGCGCCAGCCGAAGCCCGGCATGGACGGCAAGCCGCGCCAGAAGACCCACTTCCGCAAGGACGACTGACGGTGACGGGCCGCCGCCTTCGCAAGGGGCATGCGGCCCTGACCGCCGCCGCGCCGCGCGGCGGAAGCTAGGAGCGGAGCGGAGCTGAGCATGACATCCCTGACGTCCACCCGACTGACGAGACGCTTCGACGCGCTGCGCGAGGCGGGCCGGCCCGCCTTCGTGGCTTATCTGATGGCGGGCGACCCTGACCATGAGACGGCGATCGAGGTGGCCTGCGGTCTGCCGGACGCGGGCGTGGACGTGATCGAACTCGGCCTGCCCTTCACCGACCCGATGGCCGACGGCCCTGCGATCCAGGCGGCGGCGATGCGTTCGCTCGCGGCGGGCGGCACGCTGGCGCGGACGCTGGAGACGGCGCGCGCCGTGCGCGCCCGCCACCCCGACACGCCGATCATCCTGATGGGCTACTACAACCCGATCTATTCGCGCGGTGTGGAGCGGTTCCTCGCCGAGGCGAAGGACGCCGGCGTCGACGGGCTGATCGTCGTCGACCTGCCGCCGGAGGAGGACGACGAGCTCTGCCTGCCGGCCAACGCCGCGGGCCTGCACTTCATCCGCCTCGCGACGCCCACGACGGACGACGCGCGGCTGCCCGCGGTGCTGAGCAACACCTCGGGCTTCGTCTACTACGTCTCCATCACCGGCATCACGGGCGCGGCGGAGGCCAACGCCGAGGCGGTGGCGCCGGAAGTCGCCCGGATCAAGCGCGCGACCGAGCTGCCGGTCTGCGTCGGCTTCGGCGTCAAGACGCCCGAGGGCGCGCGCGCCATCGCCGCGGTGGCGGACGGCGTCGTGGTCGGCTCGGCCATCGTCTCGCGGATCGGCGCCGGCGAAAGCCCCGGGCAAGTGCTGGAGTTCGTGCGCAGCCTCGCCGCCGGCGTGCGCGGGGAGGCCGAGCATGTCTGAGAGCGGCTATGGCATGAACTGGCTGACGGACTACGTCCGTCCGAAGCTGAACTCGCTGTTCTCGCGGCGGGACATGCCTGAGAATCTCTGGCGCAAATGCGACGACTGCGGCCAGATGATCTTCCACCGCGAGCTCTCCGAGGCGCTCTACGTCTGCTCCAACTGCAATCATCACATGCAGATCAGCCCGCGCGAGCGCTTCAACGCGCTGTTCGACGGCGGGGCCTGGATCGAGACGCCGCTGACCGACCCTCCCGCCGACCCGCTGAAGTTCCGCGACCAGAAGCGCTACCCCGACCGCATCCGCGAGGCGCGCGCCAACACCGGCGAGCATGAGGCGATGCTGGTCGCGCGCGGCGAGATCGGCGGGCTGACCACGGTCGCGGCCTGCCAGAACTTCGCCTTCCTCGCCGGCTCCATGGGCATTGCGGTGGGCGACGCCCTGCTCGCCGCCGCCGACGCCGCCGTCGCTGCGAAGGCCCCGCTGGTGGTGTTCTGCGCAGCCGGCGGCGCACGGATGCAGGAGGGCATCCTCTCGCTGATGCAGATGCCGCGCACGACCATCGCGGCGCAGACCGTCGCCGAGGCCGGGCTTCCCTTCGTCACCGTGCTGACCAACCCCACGACCGGCGGCGTCACCGCGAGCTACGCGATGCTCGGCGACGTCCAGATCGCCGAGCCGGGCGCGCTGATCTGCTTCGCCGGCCCGCGCGTGATCGAACAGACCATCGGCGAGAAGCTGCCGGAGGGCTTCCAGCGCAGCGAATACCTGCACGAGCACGGCATGCTCGACCGCGTCACCCATCGCCATGCGATGCGCGACGAGCTGGCGACGATCCTGCGGATGCTGATGCGCGCGCCCCGCCGCATCTCGGGCGATCTGCCGTCGCCCCAGGGCGACGCGGCGGCCGTCGCGCAGAACGGCTGAGCCGCTTCGTGAGCGTCTCCGAAAAGACCAGCCTCCGCGCCGGCGCCCGCCGTTCGCAGAGCGACGCGATCCTGGAGCGGCTGCTCGCGCTGCACCCCAAGATCATCGACCTGACGCTGGATCGCATGTGGCGGCTGCTGGCGGCGACGGGCCATCCCGAAGAGCGCCTGCCGCCGGTGATCCATATCGCGGGCACGAACGGCAAGGGCTCGACCCAGGCGATGATCCGCGCCGGGGTGGAGGCCGCCGGGCAGACGGCCCACGCCTACACCTCGCCGCATCTCGCGCGCTTCCACGAGCGCATCAGGGTCGCGGGAAAGCTGATCGAGGAGCCGGCGCTCGCCGCGCTGCTGGCTGAGTGCGAGGCCGCGAACGGCGGCGCGCCGATCACCTTCTTCGAGATCACCACCGTCGCCGCGCTGGAGGCCTATGCCCGCACGCCGGCCGACTGGCTGCTGCTCGAGGTGGGCCTCGGCGGGCGGCTGGACGCGACCAACGTGGTCGCGGCGCCGCGGCTGACGGTGATCACGCCCGTCTCCTACGACCACCAGCAGTATCTCGGCGAGACGCTGGGCGCGATCGCGTTCGAGAAGGCGGGCATTCTCAAGCCAGGCGCCCCCTGCGTCGTGGCCCGGCAGGAGCCCGAGGCGCTTGCGGTGATCGCGGCGCGGGCGGCCGAGGTCGGCGCGCCGCTGATCGCGGCCGGGCGCGACTGGACGGCGCGGCGCGAGGGCGCGGGCCTCGTCTTCGAGGACGCGGCCGGCCGGCTGGAGCTGCCGGCGCCGCGCCTGCTCGGCCCGCACCAGACCGACAACGCCGGCGCCGCGGTGGCGGCGCTCAGGGCGCTCGGCTTCGGGCCGGAGGCCTGCGCGGCGGCGCTGACCGAGGCGGAATGGCCGGCGCGGCTGCAACGCCTGCGCGAGGGGCCGCTCGTGGAGGCGGCTGAGGCGGCGGGCGTCGAGCTGTGGCTGGACGGCGGCCACAACCTCGCCGCGGGCGAGGCGGTGGCGGCGCACTGGCGCGCGCAAGGCGCAGCGCCGCTCGCGCTGGTCTGCGGCATGCTCGACACCAAGGACTGCGCGGGCTTCCTGCGCTGCTTCGCTGGCGTCGCGACCGCGGCGCGCACGGTGGACATTCCCGACACGGTGTCGAGCGTGCCGGCCGGGCGGCTGGCGGCCTTCGCCGAGAGCGCCGGCATCCCGGCCGCGGCGTGCCCCGACGTCGCGACCGCCGTGGCCGAGGCCGCGGCGCTGGCCGGCGCCGGCGGCCGCGTGATGATCTGCGGCTCGCTCTACCTCGCCGGCTCGGTGCTGCGCGAGAACGGCTGAGGCGGCCGCTCAGGCGAGCGGCGCGGGCTCGGGCGCAAGGATCTCGCCCGCCGCGAGCAGCAGGTCCTCGCGGAAATGGCCGGCGAGAAGCTGCACGCCGACGGGGCTTTCGCCGAGCGGCGTCTCCACGACGTCGGTGGTCACGGTGAGCCCGGGCAGTCCCATGAAGGGCGGCGCGATCTGCGGGAGTTGCGCCTCGAACACGGCGTCGAAGCCAGCCTGGTCGCCGACGTCGGCCTGATCGGGGAAGGGCAGGGCGCCGGAGACTGGCAGCAGCAGCACAGGATGCTCCTCGAAGAACATGCGCCAGGCCCGCACCAGCGCGGCGCGGCTCTGGAGCGCGTCCATGAAGGCGTCGAGATCGGGCGCCGGCGCGCGCGCGCAGAGCCGGTCGTAGACGATGCGCGCGTCCGGGTCGTCCTCCGCCGCGACGGGCGCGCCCCCAAGCCGGCGCAGCTCCGCCAGCCACAGCACGAGCTGCTTCGCCGCCGCCTCGCGCAGGGGCGGGCAGGGCCGTTCGGAGACGCTCCAGCCGGCGTTCGACAGCCTGTCCGCGGCGGCGCGCAAAGCGTCGCGGACCTCCGGCGCGACGCTCATCCCGTCGGGCGCGAGGCAGAGTGCGGCGCGCCTCGGCGCCGGCGGGCCGTCGAGCGGCGCCGGCGTCCACCACGGGTCTCGCGGGTCGCGCGCGGCCATCGCCTGCAGCCCGGCGCGCAGGTCCGCGACGCTGCGCGCGATCGGCCCCGACACCGCCATGAGCTGCGCGCCGATGTGCCGGTCGGGCCCAGAGAAGTTGTGCGCCGCGACCCGGCCGAGCGACGGGCGCAGCCCGTGCAGCCCGCAGGCGTAGGCCGGGTAGCGCACCGAGCCGGCGATGTCGGTCCCGTGGCCTAGCGCGCCCATCCCCGCGGCGACCGCCGACGCCGCCCCGCCCGAGGAGCCGCCGGGCGTCAGCCGCGGGTTGCGCGGGTTCTTCGTGGCGCCATGGAGGCTGTTGCGGGTGAACCAGCGCAGCGAGAAGGCCGGCGTGTTGGTGCGGCCGACGATCACGGCGCCCGCGCGGCGCAGGTTCGCGACGACAGGGTTGTCCTCGCCCGCCACGAGGCCCGCCTGCGTGCGCAGCCCGTTGGTCGTGGCCAGCCCCGCCTGATCGACATTGACCTTGGTCGTGACCGGAACGCCGGCGAGCGGGCCGAGATGCGGCCCGTCGGGCAGGCCCGCGGCGCGCGCGGCGTCGAGCGCGTCCGCCGCGGCCAGCGCCTCGGCGTCGCAGCGCTGGACGACCGCGTTGAGCGCGGGATTGGCGGCCTCGATGCGGCCGAGCGCGCTTTCCGCGATTTCCCGCGCGCTGAGACGCCCCTCGACGAAGGCGGCGCGCGCCTGCGTCGCGGTGAGGGACCAGGGGGCGGTTTCAGATGCTGGGCTGGTCACGGGCGATGGTTCACTTCTTCAGGACGGAACATGGTCTTGCGCAGCGCGCGCCTTCGGGGCCGGAGAGGCCGGGCGCCTTCGCGCGGCGGGCGCCGGCGCGGACGGCTACGAGCCTCGCCGACATTCGCCGCAGACGTCGGGCGCGAGGTTCGGCCAGACCGCGCCGCGGCGCAAGCTGCTCCCTGCCTCACTCCGTCTCCTCCTCGCCCAGCCCGGCGATGCTGAGCGGGCGGGCGCGGACGCCGCGGCCGGCGCACCAGTGGCAGAGCGCCTCCTCAGCGCCGTGGGTCACCCAGACCTCGCGGGCGCCGGTCTCGACGATGGTGTCGGTCAGCTCGTCCCAGTCGGCGTGGTCGGAGACGATCATGGGCAGCTCGACGCCGCGCTGGCGGGCGCGCTGGCGCACGCGCATCCAGCCGGAGGCGGCGGCGATCACCGGGTCGGGCAGGCGCCGCGCCCAGCGGTCGGCCAGCGCCGAGGGCGGCGCCAGCACCACCGCGCCGGCCATGGCGGCGCGGTCGGCGAGCTTGGCCTCCGCGAGCGGGCCGAGCGCCACGCCTTCGGCCTCGTAGAGCGCGCAGAGCTTCGTCAGCGCGCCGTGCAGGTGGATCGGCCGGTCGTAGCCGGCGCGCCGCAGCTCCGCGATCAGCCGCTGCGCCTTGCCGAGCGCATAGACGCCGACGGCGTGGGCGCGCTCGGGGAAGCGTGCGAGCGAGGCGAGCAGCTTCGCGACCTCCGAGCCGGCATCGGGGTGGCGGAAGACGGGCAGGCCGAACGTCGCCTCGGTCACGAAGAGGTCGCAGGCGACCGGCTCGAAGGGCGCGCAGGTGGGATCCGCGCGGCGCTTGTAGTCGCCCGAGACCACCGCGCGCGTCGTCGCGGTCTCCACGACGACCTGCGCGGAGCCGAGCACATGGCCCGCCGGGACGAGCCGCAGCGTAACGTCGCCGATGCGGAGCGCCTCGCCATAGTCGAGCGTCTGCACCGAGCCGAAGGCGCCCTCGCCATAGCGCGCGCGGGCGATTCGGGCGGTCTGCGGCGTGGCCAGCAGGGCGGCGGCGCCGGGGCGGCAGTGATCGGCGTGGCCGTGGGTCACGACGGCGCGGGGCGTCGGGCGCGCTGGGTCTATGTGGAAGTCGCCCGCGGGGCAGTAGAGCCCTTCGGGCGTCAGGGTAAGGACGTCGCCAGCGCGCATGCCCTCACCCTAGCAGGCGCCTTCGGCCGCGCAAACGCGCCGGGCGCCGCCGCGGCGACCGACGGAGCGGTCCCGCGCCGTCCTCCCGCCCCATTGCGAGGCGCTCCGCCGCGGGCGAAGCTGACGCTCCGCGTCGCCCGAGCCGCGACGGAGGCTGCGAGGGAGGGCGCGATGGCCCATGATCGATCGGCGCGTCGGCTTCTGCGCGCGCTCGGCGCCGCTGCGGCGGCCGCGGCGCTCGCTGCCTGCGCCGCGGTGGCGCCGCCGCGCGTGCCGCCGCCCTCGGCGCTCTACGAGCAGGCGCAGCCGCTCATGGGGCGCGACGTGCGGACCTGGGGCGACGACCTCGACCAGACCAAGGTCGCGGATGTCTCCGCCATCCTGCGCGACGGCCTCATCGCGGAATGGCGCGCGGCGGGCGCGCCGTCAGGCGGCGCCGCGATGGACATCCTCGCCCTCTCTGGCGGCGGGCCCGACGGCGCCTACGCCGCAGGGCTGCTCACCGGCCTGACGATCGCCGGCGAGCGGCCCGACTTCGACATCGTCACCGGCATCTCCGTGGGCGCCCTGATCGCGCCCTTCGCCTTCGCGGGCCCCGACTACGACGACGAGCTCGAGGCGATGTTCACCCAGTTCGACACCGCGGACATCGCCGAACTGCAGATCTTCGCCGTCCTCCAGGGCGCGCTCGGCGTGGCCGACACTCAGCCGCTGCGCAACCAGATTCGCGCGCTCGTCGACGAGCGCCTGCTCGCGCGCATCGCCGAGCGCCACGCGAACGGAAAATTGTTGCTGGTGGGCACCACGAACATCGACGCCGCGCGGCCGGTGATCTGGAACATGGGCGCCATCGCCCAGGCCGGCGCGAAGGAGCTCTTCCAGCAGGTGATGCTCGCCTCCGCCTCCATCCCCGGGGCCTTTCCTCCCGTCGCCATCGACGTGTGGGCGGACGGCCGGCCGTTCACCGAGTTCCATGTCGACGGGGGCGTCACGCGCTCGGTGTTCCTCGGGCCGCCCGGCTTCGCCAGGTTCGCGCCGCGCGCCCTGCCGTTCCCGCTCCGACGGACCGTGTACGTCATTCAGAACAACTCTCTGGCGCCGAACTACGACCCGACGCCGTCGCGGCTCGCGGCGATCGCAGGCCGCTCGCTGAGCGCGCTCATCCGGGCGCAGAGCGAAGGCGATCTCGCGCGGATCGCGCTGGGCGCCGAAGCTCTGGGGGCGGAGTTCCGCCTCGCCTTCGTGCCGGCGGGCTTCACCCCGCCGTCGCCCACCAGCTTCGACAGAACCTACATGACCGGTCTCTTCGACGCCGCGCAGGAGGCCGCGCGCGGCGGGAATTTCGGGTGGCTTCCCGACCCGCCGGGCCTCGTCGCGCGGAGCCAGATTATGGCGGAGTTGTCGAAACTCTGAGAGGCCCGTTCACCTCGTCTTCAACCTGCGCCCCAAAAAGTCGGCTCCGAGCGATATTTTGAAGAGGAGTGCGCGCATGTCGGTCCGGGTCAAGTTCACCGCGGTGCTCGCAAGCGTCATTGTGCTGGCCGCCGCCCTGGTGATCGTAGTCGAGGGCGGCCGCGCGACGCTCGACGCAGAGAACAGCGCGATGCAGCGACAGGCGCAGAGCGTCCGCGTGCTCGCCACGGCGTTCGACTACGCCCTTCCCGGTACGCAGGTGCGCTTCAACGCCGCAGGCGATGTCGAGCGGCTGTCCTGGGAGACGCCGCCCAGCTTCGAGGATCACACGATGATCGACCGCGTCGGCTCGGCCACCGGCGAGACCGCGACGATCTTCGTGCGCACGCCCGAGGACGGCGAGTTCGTCCGCCGCAGCACCAACATCATCAAGCCGGACGGCGCCCGCGCCGTCGGCACCGTGCTCGGCAAGGCCGGCGCGGTGCACCCTGTGCTGGCGGGCGGCAAGGTGTTTTCCGGCGAGGCGACGATCCTCGGCCGCGAGTACTTCACGATCTACATGCCGATCTACAACCCGGCGGGCGAAGTCGACGGCGTCCTCTATGTCGGCGCCGCCAAGCCCGACCTGGTCGCCGTGTTCCTCGCCAAGGCGGTGGAGATGGCGCCGAGCGCGATCGCCGCGCTAGCGGTCTGCCTCGCCATCGCCTGGCCGCTCTCGGGCCGCGCCATGGCGATGCTCGACGGGGTCAAGGCCACGCTGGCGCGGATGACTTCGGGGGATCTGGAGACGCCCGTCGCCGACGTGGAGCGCTCCGACGAGATCGGCGCGCTGGCGCGCGACCTCGAGAGCCTGCGCAGCGCCCTCGCGCTGGCCGACGACCGCCGCGCGGAGGCCGAGGCGGCGCGCGAGGCGCTGCTCGACCGTCTCGCGGATCGCATCGGCGGCGTCGTCGACGCGGCGGCCCGGGGCGATTTCGGCGCGCGCGTGTCGGAGACCTTCGACGAGCCGCAGCTCATGCGGCTCGCGACCGGCGTCAACGCCATCGTCGAGGGCTCGTCGACGTTCCTCGACGACCTTGGCGAGACGCTGCAGGCGATGGCCGACGGCGACCTGCGCCGCAAGGTGCAGGGCCGCTACGAGGGGCGCCTCGCCGAGGTCGCCGCGGCGGCCGACGCGGGCGTCGATCACCTTTCGGCGCTGGTGGGTCAGGTCCACGCCGCCGCCGAGGTGGGCGCCGGCGCCGTCGCCAAGATCAACGACGGCGCGCGCGACCTCTCCAGCCGCGCCGAAAGCCAGGCGGCGTCGCTCGAGGAGACTGCGGCCACCATGGAGGAGATGGCGGCCTCGGTCCGCTCGAACGCGGCCGCTCTTCAGGAGGCCGACCGCCTCGCCGCCGACGTCACGGCGCGCACACAGAGCGGCTCGGGCACCGTCGCCGACGCCATCGCGTCGGTGAACCGCATCAAGCAGAGCTCCGACAAGATCTCCGGCATCATCGAGATGATCGAATCGATCGCGTGGCAGACCAACCTGCTGGCGCTCAACGCCTCCGTCGAGGCGGCGCGCGCCGGCGAGGCGGGCCGCGGCTTCGCGGTTGTCGCCTCCGAGGTCCGGGCGCTCGCCCAGCGCGCCACCGACGCGGCGGCGGAAATCTCCGGTCTGGTCGAGACCAGCGCCGCCAACGTGACGGAAGGCATCGGCATGGTCGAGAAGACCGGCGCGGCGCTCGACGGCATCTCCCGCGCCATCGAGCAGCTCGCCGAGCGGCTCGCCAGCGTGTCCGCGGCGGGCTCGGAGCAGGCGACGGGCGTCGACGAGATCAACGGCAGCATCTCGCAGATGGACCGCATCACCCAGGAGAACGCCGCTCTCACCGACCGCTTCGTGTCGGAGGCCTCGACGCTCGGCGAGCGCATGGCCGGGCTTCGGAGCTCGGTCGCGTCGTTCTCGTTCGATCAGCGGACCAGCCGGGCGGCCTGACGCTCGCGCGGCCCGCACGTTCCGCTGAGCGCGCCGCGGCGGCTCTTGCCTGAGAGCCGCCGCCGGCCATGATGCGCCTCGCGCCCCGGTCGGGGGCGCGAGGGGGGTGGAAGATGGCGAGCACGCCGGAGCGGCCGAGCGCCGTGGAGATCGTTGCGTCGCGCCTCGCCGAAGCCGGCTGCCGCCACGCCTTCGGCGTGCCCGGCGGCGAGGTGCTGGCGATGATGCAGGCCCTCGACGCCGCCGGCGTCGCGTTCCAGCTGGTCAAGCACGAGAACGCCGGCGCGGTGATGGCCGAGGCGACCTGGGCGATGACCGGCGCGCCGGGCGTCCTGCTCGCCACCATCGGGCCGGGGCTCGCCAACGCCGTCAACGCCACGCTCAACGCGCTGCAGGAGCAGGTTCCGCTCATCGTGCTGTCGGGCTGCGTCGATGCGGCTGAGGCGGAGCGCTACACCCATCAGGTGCTCGACCAGCAGGCGTTGATGCGCCCGGTGACCAAGGCGAGCTTCCGGCTGGCCGACGGCGCGGTCGCGACCATGGTCGACAAGGCGCTGGCCATCGCGCTGGCGGACCCGCAGGGGCCGG
>CAYGUQ010000042.1:8252-16229 GCA_964352995.1 uncultured Rhodobacterales bacterium | reverse complement strand
GGGCGGCATGGGCGGCATGGACCAATCGGCCATGGGCCAGGGCGGCATGCACGGCGGGCAGGCCGGCGGCATGGGCGCGCAGGGCGGCATGATGGGCATGGGCGGCGTCGATCTCGACGCCATGCCCGAGCATGTCCAGGAGAACATGCGCCGGATGATGATTTCGATGCCCGCGATGCACGAGGGCATGATGGACGAGAACGCCGACGTGGCCTTCGCCTGCGGGATGATCGCCCACCATCAGGGCGCCATCGACATGGCGGAGGTGCTGCTTGAGCACGGCGAGGACCCCAAGATGCGGGCGCTCGCCGAGGAGATCATCGCCGCGCAGGTCGGCGAGATCGAGCTGATGACCGCATGGCTGGCCGAGACGGCCAACTGAGACGACGGCCGCGCGGCGCCCGCCGCGCGGCCGTCATTCCCGCGGCGTCGAATTCCCTTGAGCTTCCCGTAGCTGGAAGCATTAGGTCGCCTGAAACAGCTACGGGAGAGCGGCCATGAACATCGGCGAAGCGGCGGCGGCCAGCGGCCTGCCGGCCAAGACCATCCGCTATTACGAGGAGATCGGTCTTGTCGTCCCGAGGCGGGCCTCGAACGGCTACCGCGACTACGGGCCGGACCACGTGCAGTTCCTCGGCTTCGTCGCCCGCGCCCGCGGCCTCGGCTTTTCGGTCGAGGACTGCCGCGCGCTGCTCGCGCTCTGGCGCGACCGGCGACGCGCGAGCGCCGAGGTCCGTCGGCTGGCCGAGGAACAATTGGCGCAGATCGACCGCAAGCTCGCCGAACTCGCCGGCATGCGCCGCACGCTGGCGCATCTCGTCGAGCGCTGCCACGGCGACGACCGGCCCGACTGCCCGATCATCGACGAACTCGCCCAGCCGACGCCGGTCCCGGCTGCGGCGGCGTCTTGAGGGCGGGTGCGACCGGCGGACGCGGGGTTCGATAAACTTTCACAAGAAAACCGCTTGACCTTCCAGCGCGGTATAGTGGCAAACGAATCCGATGCGTTTCATGGTCTCGATCATCCTCTCCGTGATCCTGGCGGCGGCCTCTCTGGGGGCCGCCGCATCGCCGTCTTCGGCGTCGATCGCGATGGAGTCGGGTATGGCGCATGCCGCCCACGGCGCGCCGGCCGTCATCGAGGAAGCGCCCACGCCGGCGTGCCCGGACGCCGGTTGCCCCGCCGAGCATCATGACACCGCCTGCGCGACGCAGGCGGCGCACTGCAAATCCTCGGCCGACCGCGGGGGCGCCGCGCAGGCGATGTTCCGCCGGCTCGAAGCCGACATCCGCTATGGGTTCGCCCACGACGCCGGCGTCGGCGTCCATCCGGAACTGCAGCTCCCGCCTCCGCGACCCTGAAACCGTCAGAAGACAGCCGACCTCGCGGTCGGTCCGCCTTCCCGCGCCGGCGACAACCGCCGGTCGTCAGACAGTTTTTGGAAAACCAGAGGATCTGATGCAGTCCAAGCTCAAAGCCCGCCTCGTGTTGGGCGGTTCCACCACGCTCGCCCTCCTCGTCGCCGCCGCCGCGGCGGTCGCGTCCCCCGGCCACGACTCAGGCGATATCGGCAAGCCCGGCGCAGCCGCGAATGCGAGCCGCACCGTCACCGTCGTCATGGGCGACAATTATTATGAACCCGAGGCCATCGCCGTGAAGGCGGGCGAGACGGTCAAGTTCGTCATTCGCAACGAGGGCGAGTTCGTCCACGAGTTCAACATCGGCACCGCCGCCATGCACGCCCAGCATCAGCGCGAGATGACCATGATGGTGGATCATGGCGTTCTCGAAGCGGATCGCATCAACTACGACAAGATGAAGATGGTAATGGACGACGGCTCCACCATGGAGCACGACGATCCGAACAGCGTCCTGCTGGAGCCCGGCAAGTCGGCGCAGATCGTGTGGACCTTCCCGTCCGACACCGCGCTCGACTTCGCCTGCAACGTGCCCGGTCACTACGAGGCCGGCATGCAGGGCGCCTTCGACATCGCGCACTGACGAGCCCGCGCGGCGTCGCCCGCGACGCCGCGCGCCATCGATCACCCCATGAGGATGCAGACATGACACTCGGCAATTCCGTCGCGCGCCTGGCCGCGCTGACGCTCGCCGCCACGGCCGCATCGCCGGCCTGGTCCGGCGTCTACGACCTCACCGTCGACCGCGTGACGATCGACGCCGGCGACTTCACCCGCTCGGGCATCGGCTACAACGGCGCGAGCCCCGGCCCGGTCCTGCGCTGGAAGGAAGGCGAGGAGGTGACGATCAACGTCACCAACAACCTCTCCGAGGACACCTCGATCCACTGGCACGGGCTGATCCTGCCCTACACGCAGGACGGCGTTCCCGGCGTCAGCTATGACGGCATCAGCCCCGGCGAGACCTTCACTTACAACTTCCCCCTCGTGCAGGCCGGCACCTACTGGTTTCACAGCCATTCCGGCTTCCAGGAGCCCGACGGCGCCTATGGCGCCATCGTCATCGAGCCGAAGGACCGCGAGCCCTTCCGCTACGACCGCGACTATGTCGTCCAGCTCACCGACGCCCACCCGCATTCGGGCGCCCGGATCATGCGCAACCTCAAGACCATGCCCGACTACTACAACCGCCAGCAGCGCACGCTGGGCGATCTAATCGACGACGCGCAGGAGAACGGGCTGGCCGCCGCGCTCGAGGATCGCCGGATGTGGGGCGAGATGCGGATGATGCCCACGGACGTCGAGGACGTACAAGGCTTCACGCCGCTGATCAACGGCCAGAGCCCGGAGCAGAACTGGACGGCGCTGTTCACGCCGGGCGAGCGGGTGCGGCTGCGCTTCATCAACTCCTCGGCGATGGCCTACTTCGACATCCGCATCCCCGGTCTGAAAATGTCGGTGGTGCAGGCGGACGGCAACAACGTGCAGCCGGTCGCGGTCGACGAACTACGCATCGCGGTGGCCGAGACCTACGACGTGATCGTCTTCCCCCGCGAGGACCGTGCCTACACCATCTTC
The DNA here is from genome assembly GCA_964352995.1 of uncultured Rhodobacterales bacterium. GTDB lineage: Bacteria > Pseudomonadota > Alphaproteobacteria > Rhodobacterales > Rhodobacteraceae > Rubrimonas. Next base: position 13,232 of record CAYGUQ010000042.1, on the reverse strand, counting down.
GCCGAGAGCGCCGGCCGCACGGCCTACGCCCGCGGCACGCTGGCCCCGCGCGAGGGGATGGAGGCGGAGGTCCCGGCGCTGCGCGAGCCGCCGCTCCTGACCATGGCCGACATGAGCCTCGACCCGGCGATGGCGGGGATGCACGACATGCCGATGGGCGAGATGGCCATGGCCGAGGGCACGGTCGGCGCCGGCGACGAGCCGCTGCCGCCGGGCGCGCACCGCATGCCGGACGGCTCGATCATGGGTGGGCCCAGCGAGGATCCGTTCTACGCCGCCGGCAGCGGCCTGAAGCCCGCCGCCGCCGAGCCGAACGGCAAGTTCCTGTCCTACGCCGACCTGCGCGCCCAGAAGGTGCTCTATCCGGACCGTGAAGCCGATCGCGAGATCGAGGTCCGGCTGAACGGCAACATGGAGCGCTACATCTGGACCATCAACGGCGTGAAGCACTCCGAGTCCGACCCCATCGTGCTGAATTACGGCGAGCGGGTGCGCTTCAAGTTCGTCAACGAGACGATGATGACCCATCCGATGCACCTGCATGGCATGTGGTCGATCCTCGACACCGGCAAGGGCGAATGGGACCCGGTCAAGCACGTGATCAGCGTGGCCCCGGGCACCGTGGTCTACGCCGAGACCGAAGTGGACGCGACCGGCGACTGGATCATGCACTGCCACCTCTCCTACCACATGGACGCGGGCATGATGCGCAATGTGATCGTCAAGGGAGGGCCGGCGGAAGCGCGCGCCGCGCTCGATCCGGCGATCCGTCACTGATGGCTCGGGACGTCAAAGCAGGCGCGCGCCGGAAGGCGCGCGCGGGCGCCGCCGCGGGCGCATGCGCGCTCGCGGCGGCGCTGGCCGGACCGGTCTCGGCCGAGCCGCTGATCTGGGGCGTGCAGGCCGAGCAGTTCGAGTATCGCTTCGCCGAGGACGCGGACGCCTTGGCCTGGGAGGCGGACGCCTTCGTCGGGACCGACGCGGCCAAGCTGCGCTACCAGGGCGAGGGCGAGTTCGACCTTGAGGGGGACAGCCTCGAGGCATGGGAGAACCGCCTCGTCGTGCAGGTCCCGGTGTCGCCGTTCTTCGACGCCAAGGCGGGCGTGCGCTACGACGCGCCCGACGGCCCTGACCGCTTCTACGGCGTGCTGGGCGTTCAGGGCCTGACCCCGCAGTGGTTCGAGGTCGATCTCGACGCCTTCCTCTCCGAGAAGGGCGATCTGTCGGTGCGTCTCGACGCCGAATACGAGGCGCTGATCACCAACCGGATCATCCTGACCCCGAGCATCGAGGCGGATCTGCCGTTCTCGCAGGACGCCGAGATCGGCGTCGGCGCCTTCGGACCGTCGATCGAGATCGGGGCGCGGCTCAGCTACGACCTCATCGACCGCGCCGTCGCCCCCTACATCGGCGTCCACTACGAGCGCAGCTTCGGCGACACCGCCGACTTCGCGCGCGAAGACGGCGGCGACGACGACGCGGTCTTCGCCGTCGTCGGCTTGCGGCTGATGTTCTGATCGCTCGCGGGGGCGGCGCGGTCGCGCGTCGCCCCCGCACCCGCGCAGTCGTTGTCGATACCCAAGGGGCGTTCCAGGTGCTCGCGATCGATCTCCACGTCCTGTTGCACGAGGCGGCGACCCTCGTCGGTCACCGCATCGCGGACGACGCGCCTTCCGGCGTGCATGTCGTCCTCCACGTCGCGCTGGTCTGGGGGCCGCTGGCGGCCGTCGGCCTCGCGCTGACGGCTTTCCTGCGCGCGGTCGTCCGCCAGGTGCGTCGGCGCGCGGCCGCGACGCCCGCCCCGGACGCGTCCGGACCGGGCCTCTACGGCTACATCCTGAAGCACTCGCGCGGTCAGCAGGCGTTGCTGGTCCTCGGCGGGCTCGCCGCGATGCCAGTGCTCTACGCCACGCTCGAGCTGCCGAAGCGGATCGTCAACAACGCGATCGCGTCGGGGCACTTCCCGGTGGATCTGTTCGGCGTTTCGCTGGACCAGACCGGCTATCTTGTCCTGCTCTGCGGGCTCTATCTCGGCGCGCTCGGGCTCAACGGCTGGGTGAAGTTTCGCCTCAACACCTTCAAGGGCCGCGTCGGCGAGCGCGTCCTGCGCCGGCTGCGGCTGGAGACCTACCGCCGCTGGCGCCCGATCGCGGACGGCCCCCGCCGCGCCGAAGTGATCCCGCTGATGGCCCAGGAGGTGGAGCCGATCGGCGGCTTCGCGGCCGAGGCGTTCGCCGCGCCGGTCTTTCACGGCGGGGCGCTCGCGACCATCGTGGTCTTCATGTTCGTGCAGGATCCGATTCTCGGGCTCGCCGCCGTGGCGCTGACGCCGATCCAGCTTGCGGTCACGCCGCCCCAACAGCGGCGCGTGACCGCGCTCGCGCGCGAACGGGCGGGCGAGGTTCGCCGGCTGGCTTCGGCGCTGTCGGGATCGCCTGCCCCTAGCCGCCGCGGCGGGGCGGTTCGCGAGGTCGGCGCGATCCTGCGTCGCATCGAGACCGTCCGGCGCCGCCTCCACGTCGCCAAGTACCGGATGAAGTCGACCAACAATTTCATCGTCGCGATGACACCGTTCCTCTTCTACCTTATCGGCGGCTGGCTGGTGATCGAGGAGCGCCTGACGCTCGGCGCGCTGGTTGCGGTGCTCGCCGCCTACAAGGACTTCTCGTCGCCGATGCGCGAGCTGTTCAACCATGCCCGCGCCCGCGACGACGCCCGGCAGCGCTTCGAGGACCTCGCGAGCTATCTGGCCAAACCTAGCGCGACGCTCGGGGCGACACGCGCGCCGCTGCGACCCGTCTCCGTCGCCATGGCTGCAGAGTAGAAGGTGGAACCATGAAGCCGCCATGCACCGCCGCGCGTGGCTCGACCCCGGGTCGAGCCGGTGCGCGCCCCGCGTCTACAGCCGTAGCGCCGCCCGACGCCTGCGCCGGCGACCCGGCCCATGCGCCGTCAACCTCGTCAGGGAGAACCACCATGCTAAGCGTCCTCGCCTTCCTGCTCGCCGCGACGCCCGCCCTCGCCGAGGAAGCGACGCGGACGGTCGAGCTGTTCAAGACCCCCGGTTGCGGTTGCTGCGACGGCTACGCCGATCATCTACGCGCGAGCGGCTTCGACGTGACTGTGCGCGAGGCGGACGATCTCGCGCGCCTGACCGAGGCCGCCGGCATCCCCGCGCCGCTGCAGGGCTGCCACACCGCGATGATCGACGGCTACGCCGTCAGCGGCCACGTGCCCGTCGCGCAGGTCGAGCGGCTGCTGGCCGAGCGGCCCGCGGTGCGGGGCATCAGCCTGCCCGGCATGCCCGTCGGCACGCCCGGCATGCCGGGGCCGAAGACGGAGACCTGGACGACCTACGCGGTCGGCGCCGACGGCGAGACGACCGTCTTCGCCGTCGAATGAAACGCGCGGCGACCATAGCCGTGGGCGCGCTGGCGCTTGCGGGCGCGGGGGCGGCGCTCTGGGCTTCGGGCGCGGCCGACGGGCGGCCGGCCGAGACACCTGCGCTGATCGCGCGCGGCGCCGCGGTCTACGCCGAGGCCTGCGCCGCGTGCCATGGCGCGCAACTCGAAGGCGCGCCCGACTGGCGCACGCCGGGCCCGGACGGCCTGCTGCCGGCCCCGCCGCACGACGCGTCCGGCCACACCTGGCACCACAGCGACGCGGTGCTGTTCCGCATCACCAAGGAGGGGCCGGCGGCGGTCGTCGGCGGCGGCTACCGCAGCGCCATGCCCGGCTTCGGCGACGTTCTGTCGGACGACGACATCTGGGCCGCGCTCGCCTTCATCCGCAGCACGTGGCCGGAGCGCGAGCGCGCCTATCAGGCTGAGATGTCGGCGCGGGAGACGACGCCATGAATGCGACAGCGCCCCGGTCCCGCGCGCGCCGCGCCCTGCTGATCGGCGGCGCGGCGGCGGTCGGCGTTCTGGCGTGGAACGCCGCGCCGTGGCTGCGGGGGCTGCTGCCGGTGTCCCTCGACTTCGTCGATCTCGAAGACCCGCCAGGCTTCCGGCGGCTCGCGGGCGGCGCGACCTCGGGCGGAATCGACCCGTTCGCCGGCCTCTCGGCGCCGGGCGCGCCGCAGCCGTTGATCCCGGAGGAGGCGCTGCGGGCGGACCTCTGCCGCGCGCTGTTCGGCGAGCGCCCCGAGCCGGGGGTGACGCCGGTCGCGTCGTTCTCGGACTACTACTGCCCCTACTGCCGGGTGCTGACGCGCAAGCTGTCGGCCATCGAGGACGAAAGCGGCGGCGCCGTCAGGGTCGCATGGCGCGAGTGGCCGCTGCTCGGCGGCGCGTCGGAGACGGCGGCGAAGGCGGCGCTGGCGGCCAAGCGACAGGGCGCCTACGCGGATTTCCACGCCGCGCTGATGCGCAGCGGCTTCGTGCCGACGCCCGCCTTCATCGACGCGCTGGCCGAGCGCATCGGCGTAGACCCCGCGCGGATGCGGGCGGACATGGCGAGCCCGGAGGTCGCCTACGAAATCGCCGAGGCCCGGGGCCTCGCGCGGCTCTTCGGCTTTCCCGGCACGCCCGCGCTGGTGGTAGGGCGCACCGTCGTCGTCGGCGAGATTGCCGACACGACGCTGCGGGCGCTGATCGCGCGAGAGCGCGCTGACGGCCTGCCGCCGGGCTGCGTTTGAGTTCCGGCTTGCGCCGCGCCCTACGGCCAGTCGTCGCCGCCACCGCGCAGCTGAAAAGTCACGCTGAGGGAGGCCAGCCTCGAATGACCCAACATGAGCATGGCGACAGCGCCTACAAAAAGGACTCGATCACGCTTGGCGGCGCTGTCGCCATGGGCACCGGTGTGATGATCGGCGCGGGCATCTTCGCGCTCACGGGTCAGGTCGCCGAGCTCGCCGGTCCGCTCTTTCCGCTCGCCTTCATCGTCGGGGCTGTGGTCACCGGCTTCAGCGCGTACAGCTACATCCGCATGTCGAACGCTTGGCCGTCTTCGGGCGGGATCGCGATGATTCTGCAGAAG
>CAYGUQ010000042.1:0-8242 GCA_964352995.1 uncultured Rhodobacterales bacterium | reverse complement strand
GTTACGGGCCGGGTGCGGTGGCGGCGGGTGCGGCGCTGCTGATGGCGCTTAGCATGGTCATTGCCGAAAGCCTCGTGGCCCGGACCTTCGCGACCTACGTGCTGCGGCCCTTCGATATCACGGGCGGGCCGCTCGTGCCTGCTCTCGCCGTGGCGGTGATCCTGTTCGCGTTCGTGGTGAACGTCGCGGGCGCTCGCTCAGTCGGGCTCTTTTCGATGGTCATGGCTGCGATCAAGATCGGCGGCATCGCGGTGTTCGGCATCGCCGCGCTATGGTCGAGCGGTTTCGGCTTCGCCGCCGCCCCCGGGACTGGTCCGGACTTCACGCCAGTCGGGTTCATCGCCTCGGTGGCGTTCGCCATTCTCGCCTTCAAGGGCTTCACGACGATCACCAATAGCGGCGCCGAGATCACCGAACCGCGTCGCAATGTCGGCCGCGCGATCACCCTTTCGATCGGGCTTTGCGTGATCGTCTATCTTCTCGTCGCGTTCGGCGTGGGATCGAGCCTGACCATCGACGAGATCATCGCGGCGCGCGACTATTCGCTGGCCGAGGCGGCGGAGCCGGCGCTCGGGCAGGTCGGATTTCTGCTTACTGTGCTTCTGGCCGCCGTCGCGACCGCGTCGGGTGTGCTGGCGAGCGTTTTCGCCGTTTCCCGAATGCTCGCGATGCTGACCGAGATGAAGATGATCCCGCACAGCCATTTCGGGATGTCCGGTCCGGTCCAGCGCCATACCCTGGTCTACACGGTCGTCATTGCGTCCGCCCTCGCGGTGCTGTTCGACCTCGGCCGCATCGCCTCGCTGGGAGCGTTCTTCTATCTTGTCATGGACATGATCATTCACTGGGGCGTGTATCGTTATCGCCGACACGAAGTCAGCGCCGCGGGTTTCGTGCTCATGGCGGCGCTGGCACTTGATGCCGTGGTGCTCGCTGCCTTCACCGCCACGAAACTGGCGAGCGACCCGTTCATCGTCCTCTACGCTGGCATCGGGATCGGCGCCGTCTTCTGCTTCGAGCGGATTTATCTGTCCCGCTGGCTGGCGCCAGCAGGCGGGCATGAGCATGAGTAAGTCGAGTTCCAAACCTTCAGCTCCGTCAGCAGGGGCTGCGATGCGATTTGCCTGCCACTCCTTGCGAAGCTGTCGGCCTGCCGACCCGCGCCCGAGCGTGGATCAGCCTACCCTGACCAGCTCCATCATCCCGGCGGCCTGATGCTCCAGCACGTGGCAGTGGAACATCTAGTCGCCGGGGTTGTCGGCGACGAAGCCGATCTCGACGCGCTCCTGCGGGGCGATCACCACCGTGTCGCGCCATTCCCGGTAGGCGGTGGGGCGGCCGTCGCGGGACAGCACGCGGAACGTGTGGCCGTGCAGGTGGATCGGGTGCGGCCAGGCGGTCGCGTTGGCCATCGCGATGACGCAGCTCTCGCCCAGTCCCAGCGAGAAGAGGGGATCGTGGTCGTGCGCCATCGCCGCGCGGCCGTTGATCAGCCAGGCCGCGCCGTCGGGGCGCATTCCCATCATCCCGCCGCCCTCGGGCGGCGCGACGCCCATCCGGGCCGCAGCCATGGCGCCCATGGCGCCGCCGGTGAACAGCACGTCATGGCGCATAGCGGTCGCGGGGTCGGGTTCGGGGAGGGGGTTCGGCGCGAGGGTGAACGGATGATCGGGCGTCGCGGTGCGCAGGGATGGCCCCAGCGCGAGGTCGACCAGCCGGTAGGTGTCGCGGGCGTAGAAGCGGTCGACGACCTCGATCCGCGACCCCTCGCGGCCGGCGACGTCGATCAGCAGATCGACGCGCTGCGCGGGGCCCAGCGTCACCAAACCGCCCTCCGGCGCGTGCGGCTCGACCGCGTGGCCGTCCAGCGCGACGATCAGCGGGCCCAATGCGCCGAAATCGAGCGCGAAGAACCGGGCGTTGGCGGCGTTGATCAGCCGCAACCGCACCCGCTCGCCGGGGCGCATATCGATCTCCGACGGGATCGCGCCGTTGATGGTGACGGTGTTGCCGAGCCTGCCCGCGTGGGTCAGGTCGTGGGGGTGGCCGAAGTCGTCGGCGATCGCCGCGTCTTGCGTCAGTCGCCAGTCGTCGAGCAGCCAGACCAGCTCGCGGTCCACCGCCGGCGGCGCGGCCTCCTCGACGATCAGGGCGCCGGAGAGGCCGCGGTCCACCTGCTCGTGGCTGCGGATGTGGGGATGATACCAGAAGGTTCCGGCGTCGGGCAGGTCGAACTCGTAGGTGAAGCTCTCGCCCCGCGCGATGGACGGCGCGCCGGCGTAAGGCGCGCCGTCCATGGCGTTCGGGACGCGCAGTCCGTGCCAGTGGACGGTGGTCGGCTCGGCCAGCGCGTTCTCGACATGGATGCGAAGCCGCTCGCCCTGACGCGCCCGGATCTCCGGTCCCGGCACGGTCCCGCCATAAGCCCAGACGGTGGTCTCCCGGTGCGGCGCCGGGGCGACGCGCACGCGGGCGGGACCGGCGCGCAAGCTCATCTGGCGCACGCCTGCCGCCACGCGCACGGGGCCGAGCGCCGCGAGGGCGGCCGCGGCGCCGATCACTCCCCGACGGGTGAGGGCGGGAGCGCGCATCGTTCAGAACTTCGCCTGCGCGGTCGCGCCGTCGACCGCCTTGAGCTGGACGGCGCCTTGAGCTGGCGTCGGCACGGGGGCGCCGGCGTCGCCCGCCAGCATCCCGTCGCCCGCGGGCGTCAGCGTCACGCGCTTGGGCTTGCCGTCGATGACCAGCATCGCCGTGCCGGTGAAGCCTTCGACCGAGACCGGCTCGTAGTTCGGCCCGCTGACGAAGACGCGCACGGTCGCGCCCTCAGGGGCCAGTTCGACGTGGAACGGTCCGCCGTCGACACGCGCGCCGCCGTTCGGGCCCTTGTCGGGCTCGTGGGCGAGGGCGGGCGCGGCGGCGAGCGCAACGGCGAGGATCAGGGAGCGGATCACGGGGTGTCTCCTTGGTCAGTAGGACGGGATCGCCGCAGCGGGCGCTTCAGTGTCGGAGCGAGCGTCGGCCTTTGCGGCCGCCACAAGGCGTTCGAGCGGCGCGCGGCCGTAGCGCAGGAACAGCACCGGCGTCAGGAACGTGTCGAGCAGGGTGGACGAGATCAGCCCGCCGAAAATCGTGACGGCGACCGGGTGCAGGATCTCCTTGCCCGGCGCGTCGGCCCCGATCATCAGCGGGATCAGCGCCACCCCCGCCGACAGCGCGGTCATCAGCACCGGCGTCAGCCGCTCGAGGCTGCCGCGCAGCACCAGCTCGCGCCCGAACGACATGCCGTCGTGGATCGCGAGGTTGATGTAGTGGCTGATCTTCAGGATGCCGTTGCGCGCGGCGATGCCGGTCAGCGTGATGAAGCCGATCATGGACGCGACCGACAGCGGCTGCCCCGCGATCCACAACGCCGTCACCGAGCCGATCAGCGCCAGCGGCACGGACCCCATGATGATGAAGGCGAGCAGCGCCGAGCGGTAGCGGCTGTAGAGCAGCGCGAACACCATCGCGAGCGACACGAGGCTGAGCAGGCCGATGGTGCGGCTGGCCTCCTCCTGCGCCTGGAACGTGCCCTCGACCGCCACGGAGAAACCGGCCGGCACGGGCATCTCGGCGATGGCCGCGCGGATGTCTGCGACGATGGCCGCCATGTCCCGCGCGCCGTCGCCGTTGGCCAGCACCACGACGCGCCGGCGCGCGTTCTCGCGCAGGATCTGGTTCGGGCCGTCAGTCTCGCGCACCTCCGCCAGTGCGCGCACCGGCACCCAGCCGGCGGGGGTCTCGATCAGCAGATCGCCCAGGCCTTGGGTGGTGCGGCGGGCGTCGTCGAGCCGCAGCACCACGTCCCAGCCCTTCGCGCCGTCCACCAGTCGCGAGACGACGCGGCCGTTGGACAACCGCTCAAGCGCCTCGGCGACCGCCGCGGGCTGCACGCCGTAGAGCGCGGCGCGGTCGTAGTCGATGCGGATCTCGAGTTGCGGGATCAGCACCTGCTTCTCGACCTGAAGATCGACGATGCCGGGTATCTCCGCCAGCCGGGCGCGGAAGCGCTCCGCCTGCTGGCGCAGCGTGTCGAGGTCCTCGCCGTAGATCTTGAGCGCGAGCTGGGCGCGGACGCCCGACAGCATGTGGTCGAGGCGGTGGCTGATCGGTTGGCCGACGTTCACCGCCACGGGCAGGATGGCGAGCCGGGCGCGGATGTCCGCCACGATGTCGGCCTTGGGCCGCTCGGAAGGCTCCAGATCCACCTCGATCTCGGACGAATGAACCCCCTCCGCGTGCTCGTCGAGCTCGGCGCGTCCGGTCCGACGGCCGACGGCGGTCACTTCGGGAACCTCCATGATCAGCCTCTCGGCGATCAGCCCGACGCGGTGGCTCTCCTCCAGCGAGATGCCGGGGTTGAAGAGCATCGAGATGGTGAAGGTGCCTTCGTTGAACGGCGGCAGGAACGCGCGCGGGAGGGTCGTCGCCGACCAGCCGGCCCAGAGCACGCCCGCCGCGGCAAGCGCCATCAGCGTGCGCGGCCGCCCGAACGCGACCGCGAGGCCCGCCGCGTTGCCGCGCTTCAGGGTCCGCACGAGCCAGCCCTCGTGCTCGTCGAGCCGCTTCAGGCCGGGCAGCATGTAGTAGGCCATCACCGGCGTCAGCGTGATCGAGACCACGAGGCTGACGAGGATCGAGACGATGTAGGCCTGCCCTAGCGGCGCGAAGAGCCTGCCCTCGATGCCCGACAGCGCGAAGAGCGGCACGAACACCAGCACGATGATCATCGTGGCGTAGACGATGCCCGAGCGGACCTCCTGCGAGGCGCCGACCACCACGTCGAACGTGCTGCGCGGGTTCCCCTGCTCGCGGTTCTCGCGCAGCCGGCGGAAGATGTTCTCCACGTCCACCACCGCGTCGTCCACCAGTTCACCGATGGCGATGGCCAGCCCCCCAGCGTCATGGTGTTGATGCCGAGGCCCATGGCGTGGAACACGATGGCGGTGGCGAGGATCGAGACCGGGATCGCAGTCAGCGAGATGACCGTGGTGCGCACGTTCAGCAGGAAGGCGAACAGCACCACCGCCACCACAACGATGGCCTCGACCAGCACGGTGGTGACGTTCTTCACCGAAGTTTCGATGAAGTCCGCCTGCCGGAACAGCACCTGATCGGCGCGCATCCCGTCCGGCAGGGTCGCGGTGATCTCGGCCAGCGCGGCCTCGACCGCGCGGGTCAGCGCGACCGTGTCCACGTCGGGCTGCTTCTCGACCGACACGATCACGGCGGGCGCGCCCATGTAGCCGGCTTCGCCGCGCTTCAGCCGGGCGCCGAAGCCGACCTCGGCGACCTGGTGCAACAGGATGGGCCGTGCGCCGTCGCTCGCCACCACCACCTTGCGCAGATCGTCGATGTCGAGCGTTCGGCTCAGGTTGCGGATCAGGAATTCGCGCGCGTACTGGTCGGTGAAGCCGCCGCCGGTGTTGGCGCCGAAGGCGGTGATGGCGCCCTCGACCTGCTCCAGCGTCACGCCAAGCGCGCGCATCGCCGCGGGGTTGGGCGAGACGCGGAACTGCCGCACCTCGCCGCCGATCGGGATCACCTGCGCGACGCCGGGGATGGTGAGCAGGCGCGGGCGCACGATGAAGTCCGCCGCCTCGCGCAGCGCCATCGGCGACACGCCCTCCGGCGCGGTCATGGCCACCAGCATCACCTGGCCCATGATCGAGCTGACGGGGCCCATCTGCGGCCGCACGCCCTCGGGCAGCTGCGGCTGCACCAGCGTCAGCCGCTCGGCGATCTGCTGGCGGTTGCGGTAAATCTCGGTGTCCCAGCCGAACTCGACGTAGACGATGGAGAGGCCCACGCCCGACACGGAGCGCACGCGCTCGACGCCCGGCAGGCCGTTCATCTGCGTCTCGAGCGGATAGGTGACGAGCTGCTCGACCTCAGGCGGGGCAAGCCCCTCCGCCTCGGTCAAGATCGTGACCGTGGGGCGGTTGAGGTCGGGAAAAACGTCGACCGGCAGCCGCAGCGCGGTGAAGGCGCCGTAGCCCATCAGGACCGCCGCCAGCGCCAGCACCAGCAGGCGGTTCTTCAGCGACTGCGTGACGAGGAAGGTGAACATGTTCCGGCCCCCTCAGCGCAGCTGGCCGAGCAGCTCGGACCCTTGGGTCACGACCCGCTCGCCCGCGTCCAGCCCCGCGACCGCGAGCACCCGCGCGCCGTCGAGCGGCTCGACCCGCACCGCGCGCGGCGCGAAGAGCTCGGGCGCGACGTGGACATAGACCACGTCCTCGCCGTTCGCCGCTCGGATCACGCTGTCGCGCGGCACGGCGAGGCCGGTCACGGCGTCCGCCGTCTCGGCCAGCACGGTCAGCATGGCGCCCGGCCGCGCCGAGCCGGGCGTCTCCAGCCGGAAATGCAGCGGCCGCGCCCGGCCCTGCTCGGCGACGCCGGCGCCGACGAAGGTCAGCGGGGCCGTCCCGTCGTCCACGACCGCCGAGGCTTGCGCGCCCACGGCCTTGTCGCCGAAGGCCAGCGCCTCGACCAGCAGGCGCGACGGATCGACGATGTGGAACACGACCGCCTGCGGCTCGGCGATGCGCCCCGCCGCGGCGTCGGCGGCGGCGATGACGCCCGACACCGGCGCCACCAGCGGCTCCGGCTCCAGCCGCACGTCGTCGAGCGACGCCCGGCGGGCGCGCAGGCCCTCCAGCGTGATCTCCGCCTCCTCGAGCTGCGTTCGCGAGACCGCGCCGCTGTCGGTCAGCCGTCGGAACCGCTCGACCTGACGAGCGGCGATGGCGATCTCCTGATCCAGTTCACCCTGCGCCTGCCGGATGTCGGAGAGGTCGATGGCCGCCAGCGACGGCTCGACATAGGCGAGCACGTCGCCGCGCTCGACCCGCGCGCCGATGGAGGGAAAGCCCCCCGGCGGCGGCGCGAGCCGTCCGCCCACGGCGGTCTGCACGAAGCCGCTGGCGTTGGGGTCGGGGATGACGCGGCCCGGCATCTCGATGCGCCGGCGATGTTCGGCCGGCGCGACGGCCAGCGTGCGCACGCCGAGGATGCGCTGCGCCGATTTCGGGGCGAAGACGCGCCCGTCGGGCAGCCGCTGCGCCACGTCGCGGACGATGGGCGCAGCCTCCTGCGCCATCGCGAACGAACCGCCGACGATCAGCGCGAGCGTCGCCGCCGTCGCGACCGCCGCCGACCGGCGACGGCGCAGGAGCGCGACCACCAGTCCGCCCGCCAGGAACCCGGCCACCCCGGCCGCGACCACGCCCGGGTCGTTGCGGCCGAGCCGCTCCGACAGGTCAACCGACAGCGTCTCGGCGGCCTCGCGCGCCAGCGCCGCGCCGACCAGCGACAGCGGTTGCTGGGCCGGCGCCGCGGGGGCCGGCGGTTCGGGGATGGTCAGCGTCGCGGTCAGGAAGTCGAACGCCTCGCCGTCGGCCACCGTGAACAGCAGCTCGTACGCGCCTGGCTCGGCGGCCCAGGGGGCAGGCAGGCGGTAGACGTCGCCCTCGGCCGCTGCGGAAGCGGGGCCTGCAGGCGTCTCGACGTCGAGAGTCGCGCCGACGACCGGCTCGTTGGTCGCGAAGCGGTCGAGCCAGACGATCACGGACGCGCCGTCGAGGACGGCGACCAGCTCGAACGCCTCGCTCGCTGCGGTCGCGCGCGGCGCAGAGCGGATTTCAGGCGGCGGCGGCTCGTCGCCGTGGGCATGACCCTCATGGGAGAGCGCCATGGCAGGGGTGAGCGCGAGCACGACGAGAAGCGCCTGCAACGGCGCGCGGAAGATGGACATGGGCGACCTCGCGAAGACGCGTCAGACCTATGCGACCGCCGTTTCAACGGGCGGCCACGCGACAGGGTCAGAGGCGCGTCTTTGGAGGTCGTCGGGGGCCGTCGGGCGGACCTGCGGCGATCAGATCGACCGCCGGCCCTGCTGCGGGTGCAGCAGGGTGCGACCGTATGGGCGACGCTTCGAGCGCAAGGGCGACGGCCGGACAGCAAAGGCTGCTGAAACAGCAATGGTCGTCACAGTTGGCGGCGTCGGCGATCACGGTCACGCTAGATGGCGCCTCATCGTAGACCGAGGCGACCGCTTCGACGCCGGATGCGCCCGTCGCCGCGTCGTGCCCGTCGTGCGCTAGCGCCTGCGTTCCCAGAAGTCCGACAAGTACGAGTGCCGCCTGAGCTGGCCCCCGTTTCCTTGGACATCCATTTGTCGAAGGACGCACGAGGATGG
>CAYGUQ010000041.1:11170-16365 GCA_964352995.1 uncultured Rhodobacterales bacterium | reverse complement strand
CGCGTCATCCGCGCCGGCGCCGACGCCACGGCGCGGATGACGCGCGCCCGCGCCGGCCGGGCGGCCTATGTCGGCGCCGACAAGCTCGCCGGCTGCAACGACCCCGGCGCCGAGGCCGTCGCCCGCCTGTTCGAAAGGCTCGAGCGCGGGGCGGACTGAGCCCCGTCGCCGGCCTTCAGGCGCGAACGGTCCCCGTCGTTCCGGCGACCTCGGATGCAGGCTCGCCCGGCGGCGCGCTCCGGGCCGCCGGTTCGTCCGCCAGCGCATGCGCCGCGAGGTCGACGGCGTCGCCCGCCCAGCGCTGCGCCATGGTCGCGCTGTGCGTGACGAGCACCACCGCGGCGCCGGCCTCTGCGCCGGCCTCGGCGATGATGCGCATGACGCGGGCCTGCGTCACCGGGTCGAGCCGCGAGGTCGGCTCGTCGGCGAGGATCACCGCCGGGCGCAGCGCCAGCACCCGCGCCAGCGCGAGGCGCTGCAGTTCGCCGCCCGACACCTCCGCCGGCCGGCGGTCGAGCAGTTCGCCCGGCAGGCCCAGCCGCGCCGCGATCGCGGCGACGGCGCCGGCCGCGACGCCGCGACGCCGCTCCAGATCGCCGAACGAGGCGCGCAGGGAGACGCGCGGCGCGAAGGCCGCTGGAGGGTCCTGGTAGAGCTTCTGCACCGCCAGCGGCCGGGCGGCGGCGCCATGGCGCCGCACCCGGCCGGCGGCGGGCTCGATCAGCCCCGCCAGCGTGTCGAGCAGCGTGGACTTGCCGAGCCCGCTGGGCCCGGTCACCGCAAGCCGGCCGCCCCGGCTCACCTCGAACGCCAGCTCCGCAACCAGCACGCGGCCGCCGCGCGCCACGGCGAGGTCCTCGGCGGTCAGCGCCGGCTCGCCGCCCTCGGCGCGGGGCGACTGGGGCCAGTTGGCCGGGTCCGCCGCGATCAGCGCGCGCGCGTAGTCGCTGGCCGGCGCGGAGAGCAGCGCCGCGGCGGCGCCCTGTTCGATCACCGCGCCGTCCTTCAGCACCATCGCGTCGCCGCCGAGCGCCGCGGCCACGGCGACGTCGTGCGTGATGGTCAGCAGCACGCCGCCCTCGTCGGCGAAACGGCGCAGCAGTCGCGCGACCTCGTCGCGTCGCGCCTCGTCGAGGCCCTTCGTCGGCTCGTCCGCGAGCAGGACAGGCGCCCCTGCGGCGGTGGCCGCGGCGAAGGCCACGCGCTGCGCCATGCCGCCCGAAAGCGCGCCGGGCCGCGCCGCCATAGCGCGGGCGTCGAGGCCGAGCGCCCCGAGCGCGCCCCGCGCCCGGGCGCGCGCCTCGCCCCAGTCGCGGCCCAGCACCTCGACATGGGTCTCCGCCACCTGCGACAGGCTGCGCATCAACGGGTCGAGCGCCCGCCACGGCTCCTGCGGCAGCATGGCGACGCGACGGCCCCAGAGCGCCTCCCGCGCCCGGCGCGGCAGCGCGTCGACGCGCTCGTCGCCGAGCCGCACCGCGCCGGAGGCCGTCAGCGCCGCCGGCAGCGCCCCCATGATCGCCTGCGCCAGCAGGCTCTTGCCGGCGCCGGTCTCGCCGAGGATGGTCAGCGGCCGACCGGGCGCGACCGCGAAGTCGGCCGGCCCCACCAGCACGCGGCCGCCCGCGCGCACGGTCAGCGCCTCCACGCGCAGGGTCATGCGTCGTCCTCCGCGCCAGCGGCGAGCCTCAGGCACAGCACGGTGGCGGCCAGCGCGACGATGGGCGCGGCGATGGCCCAGGGCGCCTCGCGCCAGGCCGGCAGCATTTCCGACATCATCACTCCCCATTCCGGCGTTGGCGGCCTCAGCCCCACCGAGATGAAGCCGAGCGTCGCCAGCGCCGTCACGACGGTGGCGGCCCCGAAGGCCGCGAGCGTCAGCGCCTGCCCGGCGAGGTCGGGCCAGAAATGGCGACGCACGAGATGCCAGGGCCCGAGGCCGAGCATCCGCGCCGCCTGCGCCGCGTCCGACGCCGCGAGCACCTGGGTGCGGGCGCGGGCCATGCGGAAGAACTCCACCCAGAGCGTCAGCGACAGGCCGAGAAAGAGGGTCCACCAGCTGTCTGGATTGATCGCCGCCAGCAGCAGCACCAGCAGCAGGCCCGGCAAGGCCAGCACGCCGTCCGCCAGCGCCCCCAGCAGCCGGTCGGCCCAGCCGCCGCGCCAGCCGGCGAGCATGCCTAGCCCGAGGCCGAAGAGCGCCGCCGCGCAGACCGCGAGCGCAGCCAGCCCGAGCGTCAGCCGCGCCCCGCCAAGCATCCGCGCCGCGAGATCGCGCCCGAGATGGTCGGTGCCGAGCAGGTGGCCCTCGCTCAACGGCGGCAGCAGGATGGCGCGCAGGTTCTGCGCCGCCGGATCATGGCCGACGAGGCCCGGGCCGGCCAGCGCCAGCGCGGCCATCAGCGCGACGCCGGCCAGACCGATGAGGCGCGCGCCGCTCACGCCCGCATCCTGGGATCGATGGCGCGGCAGGCCGCGTCGACGAGGAAGGAGAGCGCGACGAAGGTAAGGCCGAGCGTCAGCGCCGTCCCCTGCAGCATCGGCACGTCGCGTTCGAAGACGGCGTGCGTCAGGGCGTGGCCGACGCCGGGCCAGGCGAAGACGCTCTCGACGACCACGACGCCCTCCAGCAGCAGCGCCGCCTGCACGCCGAGATAGGCGACCACCGGGACCGCGGCGTTGCGGGCCCCGTGCCGCCACAGCGCCGCCCCGACCGACAGGCCCTTGTGGCGGGCGAACTGGTACGCCTCGCCGGCGACGGTGCGCGCCACCGCGTTGCGGATGACGCGCGTCAGCACCGACGCGAGAACCAGCGCCAGCGTCAGGGCGGGAAGCACGATGCTTGCGCCCTGGCCGTGGCCGGCGGCGGGCGTCAGGTTCAGCCGGACCGCCAGCGTCAGCATCAGGATCACGCCCAGCAGGAACGCCGGCGTCGCGCGCAGGCCGACCGAGACCACGGCGCTGGCGCGGTCGAAGAGGCCGCCGGGGTTGAGGCCCGCCGCGACGCCGGTCGGCAGCGCGATGAGCAGGCCGAGCGCAAGCGCCGCGGCGGTGAGCGCGGCGCTGTGGCCGAGTTGACGGCCGATCTCGTCCCACACCCGCGCGCCGGTGACGGCGGAGCGGCCGAGATCGAGGGTCGCCACATCGCCCGCCCACGCGATCAGCCTGACCCATGCGGGCCGGTCGAGGCCTAGCTCGGCGCGGACCCGCTCTGCGGCGGCGCCGTCGACCAGATCATAGCCGTAGCGCCCGGCGGCGATGCGGTAGGCCGCGTCGCCCGGCAGCGCCTCCATCATCGCGAAGCCGAGAACGCCGACCGCCAGCGCCACGATCGCCGCCTGCGCCAGACGGCCGAGCAGGAGCGCGCCGAGCCTCGCGGCGACGCCGGAAGTCGGCGGACTCATTCGGCCCACCGCGCCGACGCGAGGCCGTAGCGCCGCTCCAGCGGGTCGAGCGCGACGCCCGAGAGCCGCGCGTCGGACGCGGCGGTGTGGATGTACCAGGCGATGGGGATGACCGGCAGCGCCTCGTGCAGCGCCGCCGCGATTTCGGCGACGGCCTCGCCGCGGGCCGCGGGGTCGCTCTCCGCCAGCGCCCGGTCGAGCGCCGCGGCTACCGCCGGCGCCTCCCAGTTCATGGCGCCCCAGTCGCCGCCGCCGGGGCCGAAATCGTCGGCCGCGTTCACCACCGGATCGGGCGTCAGCGCGTAGTTGCGGGCGGCGAGCGCCATGTCGAGCGAGCCGTCCCGATGGCCGGCGGGAATGTCGGAGGAGTTGCCGACGCTCACCTTCAGCTCGACGCCGATCGCCTTCCACTGGTCCTGCAGCGCGGCGGCGATCAGCGGCAGTTCGGGGCGGTTCGGGAAGGTGCGCAGCTCCACCGAGAAGCGGGCCCCGTCGCGCTCCAGCACGCCGTCGGCGCCCGGCGCCCAGCCGAGACCGGCGAGCAGCGCCCGCGCCTCGTCGGGGTCGTGGCGCAGCGGGGGCAGCGACGGGTCGTGCCACATCGGCAGGACTGGCGGGAAGAGCTGCGTCGCAGCCGCCTCGGGGAAGCGCAGCACGCCGGCGGCCACGCCCTCGCGGTCCACCGCCAGGCTGAGCGCGCGGCGCGCCTCGACGTCGGCCAGCGGGCCGCGGGCGAGGTTCAGCTTCACGAGGATAACCCGCGGGATCGGCGCGGCCTGCACGGCGACGGAGGGGTCGGCCTTCAGCCGCGCGTAGCCGGCGGGGTCCAGCGTGACGGCGAGATCGGCGTCGCCGCTCTCGACCTGCATCGCCCGCGTCTCGGGCCGGTGCGAAGACAGATAGCTTGCGCGGGCGATGGCCGGCTTCTCGCCCCAGTAGTCCTCGAACCGGCTCACCGACAGCGACAGCGGCGGCGTCACCGCGTCCACCTTGAACGGGCCCGTGGCGAGGAAGGAGACCACCTTGCCCTCGGCGTCGAAGGCGGCGGGCGCGAGGATCATGGTCGCGTAGTTGGCCAGCAGCGCCGGCAGGGCGGCGTAGGGCTTCTCCAGCCGGAACAGCACCGCGTCGCCGTCGACCTCGATGGCCGTCAGCGGCGCCCTCGCGAACACCCCCGGCAGCGCTTGGGCGCGGCGCAGGCTGACCGTCGCGGTCTCCGCGTCCAGCGCCGAGCCGTCATGGAAGCGCACGCCCCGCCTGATCCGGAAACGCCAGGAGAGGCTGTCCTCCGACACCGTCCAGCCGGTCGCGAGTCCGGGGATCAGCGCGCCGTCGGGGCCGACCTCGACCAGCGTCTCGCCGACCTGCATGCGCTGGAACGTGTAGCCGTCCTGGGCGGTGTCGAGGCCGGAGACGTGCCATGGTCCGGCGACCGAGACCGAATCCGGCGGGCCGGCCTGGACGGCCGGCGCAAGGGTCGCGGCGATGGCGGCGAACATGGCTGCGCGGAGGCGGAAGCGAAGCGGAGGCATGACGATTCCTCATGACTAGATATGATATAACATCATTATCGATGGCGGAGATCCGACGCAATGGCCGCCGCCGCCGCCGCCGCCCGGCTCCGGCGAAGACGCCCCGACGATGCGCGGCGCGCGCGCCGGCGTCGCCTGCGTCCGTCGACATCCGCGCCCGCCGCCCGCCGCGACCATCCGCAAAGCCCGGCGACGCGCAGGGCGGGCTTGCATTCCATCATTTTCGCAGAGGCTTGCGGATGCTCGCGTTGACGGTCGC
>CAYGUQ010000041.1:0-11070 GCA_964352995.1 uncultured Rhodobacterales bacterium | reverse complement strand
GGCTTGCATTCCATCATTTTCGCAGAGGCTTGCGGATGCTCGCGTTGACGGTCGCTTAGGCTTTGACCGCGACCTTCCGCCCGAGAGATTTGGTGTGGAGGATGCATGCTGCGGTCCGCCGTCTTTTTCGTGGCCGCCCTTTGGGTGCTTGCGGCTTCCTCGCAGGCGACGGAGCAGCCGCGCCCGCACCTTGTCGTCGTCGACGGCGACTATGAGGGGCTGCTCAGCGAGGTCTCCGAAGCTGTGCTGCTGGGCGCCCGGATCGCGGCGCTGCACGTGAACGAGAGCGGCGGCGCAGGCGGTCGCCTGCTGGAGTTGACCGCCGCCGACCACCG
This sequence comes from uncultured Rhodobacterales bacterium, assembly GCA_964352995.1. Classification (GTDB taxonomy): domain Bacteria; phylum Pseudomonadota; class Alphaproteobacteria; order Rhodobacterales; family Rhodobacteraceae; genus Rubrimonas. The sequence continues at coordinate 10,735 of CAYGUQ010000041.1, read as the reverse complement.
CTCGAACCCCGCGCGCGCGGTAGACAATTTCGGCTCGGCCGAGGCTTCGGGGGCCGTCGCCATCGTCTCCGGCGCGCAGTCGACCGGGGTGCTGGCGATCATCGAGGCGGCGTCGAAGGCGCGCATTCCCGTCGTCTCCGCCTTTCCCGCCTCCACGAAGATCACGCGCAGCCAGATCAGTCCGAACCCAGCCTTCCGCGTCTCGGCGCAGGACGGCGACGTGGCGGAATTCCTGCTGGAACGCGCCCAGCGCGCCGGCATGCGCCGATTCGCGGCCGTCATTGAAAACAGCGCCTGGGGATTGTCCAACAGCCGCGGCATCCGCGCGGCCGTGGAGAACGTCGCCGGCGCGAGCCTCGTGGACGAGTCCTGGTTTGCGCTCGGCGGCGGAAACTTCTCCGAGGCGCTCGCAACGGCGCTCGCCGCCGAGCCCGAAGCCGTCATCGTCATCGGCAAGTCGGCGCAGGGCGTCGAGACGCTGGACGTCGTGGCCAATCTGCCCGAGGACAGGCGGCCCGCCGTTCTGATGCACTGGGGCACGGCGACGGGCCGCGACTTCCGCATGGCGGCTTCGCGGACGGAGGGCGTCAATCTCGGGGTCTTCCAGACCTTCAACTTCGACGAGGCCCCCAACCCGGCGCTGGCCCGGCGCGTCGTCGAGGGCGCCTGCGCGCTGGGTGGCCCGTGCGACGCGGGGGCTATCGTCAATCCGATCGGCGTGGCGCAGGGCTACGACGCGGTGCGCCTCATCGCGCTGGGGCTCGACGAGGTCGCCGCCGGCCGCGCGCCTGACCTGCTCGACGCGATGCAGAACCTCCCCGCCTATGACGGCATGGTGCGCGGCTATGCGCCGGCCTTCACGGCGGAGCGCCGCGAGGCGCTGGATCCGCGAGACTATCTGCTCGTGCGCTACACCGGCGAAGGGCTGCCCGTTCGCACGAGCTTGAAGCGCTGAGGCATTCATGGGCAGCACATTTCGGCGTCCCTCGCTCAAGGCCGCCGTTCTGCGGCGCATGGCCCCGCCGATGCTCGCGCTGTGCATGATCGGCTGGCTTGGCATGGCGTGGACCAACCATTACGGGTTCGTGCGCCAGGCCGAGATGCAGGTGGAGCGGCGCGTCGAGCTCGCGGCCGCGGTGGCAGAGACGCGGTTGCGCGACGTCGTTCACGGCGTCGAGGGCGTCGCGGCCAACTCCATCGCCATATCCGCCCTGTCCGGGGAGGACGTGCGGCGCATCGCGAAACCCTATCTCGACAGTCTGCGCGGCGTCGGCATGCCGTTCACGTCGCTCCATCTGCTCGACTATCGCGGCCGTCCGATCATCGGGGCCGGCGACGGCGCGTGGCGCGCGCCGGAAGTCTGGCCGCGGATGCTGGAACGCGCCCTTGAGGGCGAGACGGCGGTCGCGCCCGTCGACGGGCGCCTGCTCTACGTCGCCGTCCCGATCCGACTCGGCGCCGGGGTCGAGGGGGTGCTCGCCGCCGCATTCGAGGCGCGCGACGCCCTGACGGCCTCCATCGTGGTGGATGTCGCCGTGCGGGTTTTTCCGGACGACGCAGCCCCCGCGGCCGAACCAGACGCGCCCGGCTTCATCCGCCGCGTGGCGGAGAGCGCGCCCGCCTTCGCTCCCGGCCTGCGGCTCCGCGCCGAGGCCGTCGCGCCGACGCCGCGCTTCTTCGACAACTCCGCCCAGATCGTTCTTGCGGCCGCCTTCGTCGGCCTCGCGCTCGTGGCCGCCTTCGGCGTCTCGCAGGCGGCGACGTCGCTGTCGGCGCCGGTCCGCGCCCTTGCGCAGCGCATCGAGAAAGGCGGGCTGGAGGACGCCGACGCGGCGCCGTCCGACCCGCGGGAGATCGCGGTGCTCACGCGGCGCCTCGTCGAAGCCGCCCATGACGCCAAGTCCGCCAGCGAGTTCCAGGAAGCGTTGACGCGCGAGCGCGAGCTCGCCTCCCAGCGGCGCGAGTTCGTCTCGATGGTCAGCCACGAGTTCCGCACGCCGCTCGCGATCATCGACGCCGCCGCCGGCTCGCTGCGCCGCCGCCATGGGCGCATGACCGACGAGCAGCGGCTGAGCAAGATCGATCTGGTCCGCGGCGGGGTCGTCCGCATGGTTCGGCTGATGGAGGGCATGCTGCTTTCCCATCGTCTGGAGAGCCGGGGGCTCAGCCTCGAGCTGAAAGCCGTCGACATCGGCGGGCTCGTCACGATGCTGGTCGACGAGCGGCGCATGCTGTCGCCGGACTGCGCGTTCGTCGTCGACGTCGCGGCGCTGCCCGCCGACATCGTCGCCGACGAGCGCCTTATCATAAGCCTCGTCGACAATCTTCTCTCCAACGCCGTGAAGTACGGCGGCGAGCGCCCGCATGTCAGCGTCGTCGGCGCCGTCGAGGGCGAGGAAGTCAGGCTCAGCGTCTCCGACACCGGCGTGGGCATCCCGCCCGACGAGCTCAGGCGCATCGGCGAACGGTTCTTCCGCGCCTCCACGAGCGCGGGCGTCGTCGGCACCGGCGTAGGCCTGAACATGGTCAAGGCGGTCGCGGACCGCCATGGCGGGCGGCTTGAGGTCAGGAGCCGGCTTGGCGAGGGGTCGACCTTCGCCATCGTCCTGCCAAAAGCCGGCCCAACCCTCGACCAGTCCGCGCAGGAGCCCCTCAAGCAGGCGACGCTGCGGCGCGTGATCTATCGCAGCGTGGCGCGCCCGGGGCTCGACGAGGCGACGCTGAACGGGATCGTAGTGGATTCTTCGCGGCGCAACGCGCGGCTCGGGGTTTCGGGGCGCCTCGTCCATCGCAACGGCGTGCAACTCGCCCAGGTGCTGGAGGGCGCGCCCGCGACCATCGAGACCCTGCTGGCGCGCATCGCCGACGATCCCCGGCACGGCGACTTCACGATCGTCAGGGACGAGGCGGTCGGCGAGCGCGCCTTCGACGGCTGGCGCATGGGCCTGATCGAAACGGTCGAGAATGACCCCGTCCGCGCCATCCTCTCAAGTCTCAAAGACGGGAGCGACGGAGACCGGCGCGCCGAGCCCAAGCGCGACGTGGCGTAAGAACGGGCGAACCGTCGGCGGCCTAATCGAGACGGCGCGGTCGCGCCCGCGCTCCGGCGTCGCCCCGACGAAGAGCCCGCAGCGACCCTCTCCGTCGCATCAGGCGCCGCGCTCGGGCCGGATCGTCGCGCCCGGGATCAGGGCGTAGCCCACGTCCCTGACCGGCTCGACCGGCTCGCCCGAAAGCCGCGCCACCAGCATCTCGGCGGCAAGCCGCCCGAGCTTGAGCGTCGAGACATGCATCGAGGTGAGCCTGCGCCCGAGCACCGAGGCGACCGGCATGTCGCCCCAGCCGACGACGCCGATGTCGCGCGGCGCGCTCATCCCGATCCGCTCGCAGTATTGCAGCCCCCCGAAGGCCATCGAGTCGTTCTGGTAGAAGACGCACTCGATCCCGCCGCCGGAGGCGAGAAGCTGCTCAGTGCCGTAGTAGCCGGGATAGAAGGTCGCGGTGTCGTGCAGGCAGAGCTGCCGCGCGACCGTGCCGCCGCCGTCCGCCACCGCCTTCGCGAAGCCTTCCAGCCGCGCCGTCGCCGCGTTCGCGGTGTCGTGCGAGGTGCCGACATAGCCGAGCCGCCGATAGCCGCGGCCCACGAGGAAGCGCCCCATCTCGAAGCCGCAGTCGTAGTGGTCGAGGCCGACGCACATGTCGAGCGGGCTTGAGTTCAGGTCCCAGATCTCCACCACCGGCAGGCCGCTGTTGCGCAGCATCTCCACCGCGCGGGGCGAGTGCGAGCGCCCTGTGAGGATGAGCCCCGCGGGCCGCCACGACAGCACCGTGCGGATCCAGCTCTCCTCCTCTGCGAGCGTGTGCCGGGTGAGGCCGAGCACCGTCTGGTAGCCGTGGATGCCGAGCTTGTCGTCGATGCCCTCCAGCACCCGCGCGAAGGCCTCGTTGCCGAGGTCGGGGATCGAGACGCCGACGAAGGTGGTGCTCTGGTCGCTCGCGAAGACGGTCGCGATGCGATTCGGCACATAGCCGAGGAGGTCGACCTTCGCCATCACCTCGGCGCGGGTCTTCTCGGAGTATCCGCCGTCGCCGCGCAGGACGCGGCTCGCCGTCATCTTCGAGACGCCCGCGGCGCGGGCGACTTCGGCGAGGCTCACCTTGCCGTTCCTGGCCCGGCTGTCGGTCATCGTCGGCGGCTCTGCGTTACCGGTAACATCGTCCTATTGACAGCATGCGCACGCGGGAGAAGACTTCGCTACGTTACAGGTAACGCTACTCACGAAGAGCGGCCGTAACAAGGGAGGACGCATGACGGCGCGCCAGCACAAGGGGCTGTTCTTCGACCGTATCGACAAGCACTTCGGCGGCACATACGCGCTGCGGAACGTGTCGCTGGCGGTGGGGCGGGGCGAGATCGTCGCGCTTCTGGGCGAGAACGGCGCCGGCAAGTCCACGCTGATCAAGGTGCTGGGCGGCATCCACCGCCCCGACGCGGGGCAGGTGCTGATCGACGGCGCGCCCTACGAGCATCGGCCGGCGGGCTTCGGCGAAAGGCAGAAGGTCGCCTTCATCCATCAGGACCTCGGGCTCGTCGAATGGATGACGGTGGCGGAGAACATCGCGCTCGCGCTCGGCTTCAAGCGGCGCGGCGGCCTGATCGACTGGGCCGCGGCCGAGCGCTTCGCGGCGGAGGCGCTGGCGCGCGTCGACTGCGGCTTCGACCCGACGACGCGGGTGGAGAACCTCTCGCGCACCGAGAAGTCGCTCGTCGCCATCGCGCGGGCGCTGGCGGTGGACAGCGAATTCCTCGTGCTCGACGAGCCCACCGCGTCGCTGCCGGCCGACGAGGTCGAGCGCCTGTTCGCCGCGATCCGGCCCCTGCGGGAGAAGGGCGTCGGCATGATCTATGTCAGCCACCGCCTCGACGAGATCTTCCGCATCGCCGACCGCGTGGCGGTGCTGCGCGACGGGGAGATGGTGGGCGTGCGCGCCATCGAGCACACCACGCCCGAGGAGCTCGTGCAGAAGATCGTCGGCCGCAGGACGCGCGAGACGGTGAAGTCCGTCGAGCCGCCTGGCGCGCCCATCCTTGAGCTTCGCGGCTTCAGGGCGGGGACCGTCGGGCCGCTCGACTTCACGCTGCGGCGGGGGGAGGTCGTCGGCCTCGTCGGCCTGCGCGGCGCCGGGCACGAGGCGGTGTCGCGGGCGCTCTTCGGCGCCCATCCGCATGCCGGCGCGGTGCGGCTGAACGGCAGGACGCCGGCGCTGTCCTCGCCCCGGCGCGCGATGCTCTCGGGCTTCGGGCTCGTCGCGCGGGACCGCACCGAGGAGTCGGTCGCGATGAGCCTGAGCATCCGCGAGAACACCTTCCTCAACCCCGCCGGCGTCGGCCGCCGCCTGCTGAACCTGCTGGCGCCCTCGCGGGAGGCCGCGCAGGCCGCGGCGATCGGCGCCGACCTCGGCCTGTCGCCCAACGACCCCGGCCTCGCCATCGAGGCCCTTTCCGGCGGCAACCAGCAGAAGGTCGTGATCGGGCGCTGGCTCGCCACGCGGCGCGAACTGCTGATCTGCGAGGACCCGACGGCGGGCGTCGATGTCGGGGCCAAGGCGGAGATCTACGCGCTGCTCAACCGCGCGCTGGCGGACGGCGTCGGCGTGCTGCTCGTCTCCACCGATTTCGAGGAGATCGCGGCGATCTGCCACCGCGCCGTCGTCTTCAGCCAGGGCGCCGTCGTCGACGAGCTGTCGGGCACGCGCCTGACCACCGAGAACCTGATCCAGTCGGCCTCGGCCGGCGGCGCCGGACCGCGGAAGGAGACCGCCGATGCAATCGCTTGAGAGCGGCGCGCTCGAACCCACCAAGGCCGAGCTGAAGGGGCTCTCGTTCGCGAGGAAGGCGATGCGGCTCCTGCCGGTCTACGGGCTCGTGATCCTGACCGTGTTCCTGATCGGGCTCTTCTCGATCCTGCTGCCGAACACCTTTCCCACGATGCTGAACCTGCGCGCCATCGTCTCCGACAAGGCGATCATCGCGCTGCTGTCGCTGGGCGCGATGATCCCGATGGCGGCGGGGCGGATCGATCTGACCGTCGGCTACGGCATCGTGCTGTGGCACATCCTCGCCATCAGCCTGCAGACCACGCTGGGGCTGCCGTTCCCGGTGGCTGTGGCGGTGGTGCTGACGCTCGGCGCGCTGACCGGCTTCCTGAACGGGCTGCTCGTCGAGGTCGCCCGGATCGACAGCTTCATCGCGACGCTGGGCACCGGAACGGTGCTCTATGCGCTCGCGCTCTGGCACACCGGCGGGCGGCAGATGGTGGGGGAGCTGCCGCAGGGCTTCTACGACATCTCGACGACCTTCGTCTTCGGGCTGCCGATCACGGGCTACTATCTGGTGGCGATCACGCTGGCGATGTGGGTCGTGCTCGAATATACGCCCGTCGGCCGATACCTCTACGCCATCGGGGCCAACCCGCGCGCGGCGGCGCTGAACGGGATTCCCGTGCGAAAGTACGTGATCGGCGCGTTCATGGCCTCCGGCGCCATGACGGCGCTCGCCGGCGTGATCCTCGCCTCGAAGCTGCGGATCGGCCAGGCGTCGGTGGGGCTGGAGTTCCTGCTGCCGGCGCTGGTGGGCGCGTTCCTCGGCTCCACGACGATCAAGCCGGGGCGGGTGAACGTCTGGGGCACCATCGTCGGCGTCGCGATCCTCGCGGTCGGCATTTCCGGCATCCAGCAATTCGGCGGCTCGTTCTGGGTCGAACCGCTGTTCAACGGCGTGACGCTGCTGATCGCGATCGGCATCGCCGGCTACGCGCAGCGCCGCAAGGGCGCGGCCAAGCGCTGACAGGGCGCACAACTTCACAGGGAGGAACAGAACCATGCAGACCAGACCCTTCGTCGCCGCGCTGCTCGTCGGCGCGGCGCTGGGCGGGGCGGCGCGCGCCGAGGGCGCGTGGGACGGCCCCACGACCGGCCCGGCCGCCGCCGAAGCGAAGTCCATCGTCGTGCTGGCGGCGGACCTCAAGAACGGCGGCATTCTCGGCGTCACGAGCGGCGTCGAGGAGGCCGCGGAGGCCATCGGCTGGGAGGTGCGCGTGCTCGACGGCGCAGGCTCGATCCAGGGGCGCACCGCGGCCATCGGGCAGGCGCTCGCGCTGCAGCCCGACGGCGTCGTCATCAACGGCTTCGACGCGGTGGAGCAGCAGGCGGCGCTGGAGGGCGTCGTGAGCGCGGGCATTCCGATGGTCGCCTGGCATTCGGGGCCGAAGATCGGATGCGACGCGCCGGGCGGCATCTTCGCCAACGTCTCGACCGACGCCATGTCGGTCTCCGAAGTCGCGGCGAAATGGGCGATGGACGACGGGGGGGACGGCGTCGGCGCTGTCATCTTCACCGACTCGACCTACCAGATCGCCATCGACAAGGCCGACCGCATCAAGCAGACCATCGAGGCGATGGGCGGCGCGGTGCTCGAATACGTCGACACGCCGATCGCCGACACCTCCAGCCGCATGGGGCCGCTGACCACCTCGCTCCTGCAGAAGTTCGGCGACCGCTGGACCCATGCGCTCGCCATCAACGACCTCTACTTCGACTTCATGGGCCCGGCGCTGGCCGCGGCCGGGATCGACGCCGCGGACGGCCCGCAGGCGGGATCGGCTGGCGACGGCTCGGAAGCCGCGTTCCAGCGCATCCGGTCCGGCGGCTACCAGACGATCACCGTCGCCGAGCCGCTGAACCTGCAGGGCTGGCAGCTCGTCGACGAGCTGAACCGCGCGATCCAGGGGGAGCCGTGCTCCGGCTACGTCACCTCGCCGGCGCTCGTGACGCGAGAGGGGTTGGCGAAGATGGGCGACAGCAACCAGTTCGACCCCGACATCCCCTACCGCGCAGCCTACGCCGCGATCTGGGGCAAGTAGCGGCGGGTCCCGCCCCGGCGGCGTTCGGCGCCGGGGCGGCCTGAAGCCTGGACGGGGGCTTGCGCAGCGGCGGCCCGGACCGGCGCTTGAACGGCGCCCGGCGTGATCTCAGGCGCGCGGCGGCCTTGCTGAGGCCGCCGCGACCGCCTGCGGGACGACCGCCGACGCCCCCGCCGCGACGACGGCGCAGTGGCGCCCGCCGGGGCCGTCAGTGGCGCAGTTCGGCGTGGAGTTCGTAGGCGCCGTCGCGCAGGTCGCCGAACATGTCCTCGACTTCCGGGTGATCGACCGGCTCGCCGGTCTCGTCGGGGACGAGGTTCTGCTCCGAGACGTAGGCCACATAGTAGCTCGTCTCGTTCTCGGCGTAGAGGTGGTAGAAGGGCTGGTCCTTGCGCGGGCGCACGTCTTCCGGGATCGCCTCCCACCATTCCTCGGTGTTGGCGAACTCGGGGTCGACGTCGAAGATCACGCCGCGGAACGGATAGACGCGGTGGCGCACCACCTGCCCGATCCGGAATTTCGCGGTCGCGCCCATGTCGGGCCTCACGGAAGACTCATGCAACTCCATATGGGGTGACTTACGCCTTCGACGTTACGATTTCCAGTGGCGCCGCGCGCGCCGTTCGGCGGGCTCCGGCTCGGGCGGCCGCCGTGGGCGCGTCGACAGCCCCTGCGGCTCATGGTAGGCGAAGCTTCGTCATCGGCCTTGCGGGCGTCGCCTTCCATGCTTCTCCAGGTTATCGAGATCGTCACGCCCGTGTTCGCGCTGGCGCTCATCGGCTATGTGTGGCGGCGTCTCGGCCTCGCTTTCGACATCGCCTTCGTCAGCCGCATCGCGATGCAGGTCTCGGTGCCGGCGCTGCTGTTCTCGGTGCTGAGCCGGATCGAGGTGGACCCCAAGGCGTTCCGCGATCTCGCGATGGCCTCGCTGGCGCTCTACGGCGCGATCACGGTCGCGTCATGGGCGCTGATCCGCGGCGCGGGGCTCGACGGGCGCGTCTATCTCGCGCCGGTGATCTTCGGCAACACCGGCAATGTCGGGCTGCCCATCGCGCTCTTCGCCTATGGCGAGCCGGGGCTGGCCTACGCGATGATCATTTTCGCGGTGATGGCGGCGCTCTCCTTCACCATCGGCATCTGGATGGTGACGGGCAAGGGCTCGCCCATGGAGGCGCTGAAGCAGCCGATCTTCCACGCCGCCGCCCTCGGCATCCTGTTCGCCAGCCAGGGCTGGCATCTTCCGACGGTGGTGGACGAGACGCTGACGCTCGTCGGCCAGATCGCGATCCCGATGATGCTGATCACGCTCGGCGTCGCGGTCGCGCAACTCGACGTGCGCGACGTCGGCCGGGCGCTGTGGATCTCGCTGGCCAAGGCCGGGCTCTGCGCGCTCGCGGCGATCACCGTGGTCGGCGCCTTCGGTCTGGAGGGGGCGCCGGCGGGCGCGCTGATCATCCAGGCGATCATGCCGGTGGCTGTGACGAACTACCTGCTGGCCACCCGCTACGACGCCCAGCCCGACGCGGTGGCGGGGCTCGTCGTCGTCTCGACGCTGCTTTCGGTGCTGATCCTGCCCCTGACGCTCGCCGCGCTTCTCTGAAACCCGCATTTCGGGTATCCTCGCGTCAAAACGAGCAGGCGACAACAAACAGGCGGCGCGAAAATGCCGGTACATCTCCTTCGCTGGGGCGCGGTGGCGCTTGCGTTGTTCACGGCCGGCTGCGGCTCGTCCGACAGGATGCCGCGAAACACCGAGGACATCTGCGCGATCTACCAGGACAACCCGCACTGGCGCCGCGCGGTCTCTCAGGCGCGCGACAAGTGGGGCGCCCCTGAGGAGGTCAAGATGGCGATCATCTGGCGGGAGTCCTCCTTCCGGGCGGAGGCCCGCCCGCCGCGCACCTACACCCTAGGCATCCCCACCGGCCGCGTCTCGTCGGCCTATGGCTACAGCCAGGCCATCGACGGGACGTGGGACTGGTACGAGAAGGACACCGGCCACAGCGGCGACCGCGACGAGTTCGAGGACGCGATCGACTTCGTCGGCTGGTACATGGCCAAGACGCGCCGGGCCAACGGCGTCGCCATGAACGACGCCTACAACCAGTATCTCAACTATCACGAGGGCCACGCCGGCTATCGCCGCGGCGACTGGCGCAACAAGGCGTGGCTGATGCGCGCCGCGGCGCAGGTGCAGGCCCAGGCGGACCGCTACCGGCTGCAGGCCTCGCGATGCCGGGCCTGAGGGCGGCGGCGGGCGCGGCATGGCTGCGCTGAGCGGCCCGCGCAACGCGCTCGTCGACGTGCCAGGCCTGAGCGTCGGCCACGCCGACGAGGCGGGGCTGCGCTCGGGCGCCTCAGTCGTGCTGTTTCACGCGCCGGCGACGGCGGCGGTGGACGTGCGCGGCGGCGCGCCGGGCGCGCGCGAGACCGACCTGCTGGCGCTGGAGAACACCGTCGAGCGGGTGGACGCCATCGCGCTGTCGGGCGGCTCGGTGTTCGGGCTGGAGGCCGCCGGCGGCGTCGTCGCCGGACTGCGGCGGATGGGGCGCGGCTTCGCGGTCGGTGCGGCGCGGGCGCCCATCGTCCCCGCGGCGATCCTCTTCGATCTCGGCAACGGCGGCGACAAGGCGTGGGGGCTTCACGGACCCTACCGCGAACTGGGCCTCGCCGCGCTGGACGCCGCCGGGGCGGACGCGCGCTGCGGATCTTTTGGCGCGGGCTTCGGCGCGCAGGCGGGGCAGGGGACGGCGGCGCCGCTGCGCGGCGGGCTCGGGACGGCGTCGGCGCTCGACGCCGGGAGCGGCGCCACG
>CAYGUQ010000040.1:0-16718 GCA_964352995.1 uncultured Rhodobacterales bacterium | reverse complement strand
CCGGGCTTCGACCGGACGCGCGTGGCGCGGGCGCTCGCGGCGGCGGACGTCGAGCGCGAGGTGTGGCGCCGCCCCGCCGACAATCTCGTTCGCCTCGCGCGCGATTGATCAGGGCGCAACGGGCGCTTGCCCCGCCCGCGCGCCGCGCCTAATCCTGCGCGCGCAGAATGAAGCTCGAGGGGCGCGGGGCCGCATGTCGATACCACAACAGGGCGGCGGCCCGATCGAGCGCCGCGAGCAGCTCGCCGAGTATCTCGCCGCAGGCTGCAAGCCGCGCGAGGCGTGGCGCATCGGCACCGAGCACGAGAAGTTCGGCTACCGCCTCGCCGACCACAAGCCGCTGACCTACGAGGGCCCGAGCGGCGTGCGCGCGATGCTGGAGGGGCTGCGCGACCGCTTCGGCTGGAACCCGGTGCTCGAGGGCGAGCACATCATCGGGCTGGCCAAGGGCGGCGCCAACGTCTCGCTGGAGCCCGGCGGGCAGCTCGAACTGTCCGGCGCCCCGCTGGCGACGATCCACGGCACCTGCGAGGAGGTGAACCAGCACCTCGCCGAAGTGCGCTCCGTCGCGCAGGAGATCGGCGTCGGCTTCATCGGCCTCGGCGCCGCGCCGGTCTGGCGCCACGACGACATGAGCATGATGCCCAAGGGCCGCTACGGGATCATGACGCGCTACATGCCCAAGGTCGGCGGGCACGGGCTGGAGATGATGTACCGAACCTGCACCGTGCAGGTGAACCTCGACTTCGCGTCCGAGGCCGACATGGTCGCCAAGATGCGCGTGGCGCTGGCGCTGCAGCCGGTGGCCACCGCGCTCTTCGCCGCCTCGCCGTTCTTCGAGGGCAAGAAATCCGGCTGGAAGAGCTGGCGCGCGCGGGTCTGGCGCGATCTCGACGCGAGCCGCACCGGCATGCTGCCCTTCGCCTTCGAGGACGGCTTCGGCTTCGAGCGCTACGTCGAGTACGCGCTCGACGTGCCGATGTACTTCGTCTACCGCGACGGCAAATACGTCGACGCGACCGGGCAGAGCTTCCGCGATTTCCTCGACGGCCGCCTGCCGGCGCTGCCGGGCGAGAAGCCCACGCTGTCGGACTGGGCCGATCACCTCACCACGATCTTCCCCGAGGCCCGGCTGAAGAAGTTCATCGAGATGCGCGGCGCCGACGGCGGGCCGTGGCGGCGGCTCTGCGCGCTGCCGGCCTTCTGGGTCGGGCTGCTCTACGACGATACGGCGCTGGGCGCGGCGTGGGACGTCGCGAAGGGCTGGAGCGTTGAGGAGCGCGAGGCGCTGCGCGAGAGCGCCGCGCGCCACGGCCTCGACGCGCAGGTCGCCGGCCGCTCGATGCGCGACATCGCCCGCGAGCTCGTCGACATCGCCGGCCACGGGCTGAAGGCGCGGGCGAAGGCCTTCGTGTTCGACGCCGACGAAAGCCACTTCCTCAACGCCCTGCGCGAGACGGTGGACAAGGGCGAGACGCTCGCCGACGAACTGCTGCGCCGCTACGACGCGGACTGGGGCGGCGATCTCGACAGGATCTACGCCGACTACAGCTACTGAGAGCCGCCGAAGCGTTTGCCTGCGCGGCGCGGAGGCGGCATGCTCGCGCCAGCCCATGCGGCAAGGGAGACCGGACCATGACCATCGGCATGACGCGCGCGGCGCTCTTCTGCGCGGCCGCCCTCTCCGCCGCCTGCGCCGGGCCTGCGCCGCAGCCTGACGCCGACGCGACGTTCCTCTTCGGCTTCGACCGCGAGTCCTTCGGCGCGGACGGCGTCGAGATGGCGAGCAGCGTGGCTCGCGCCCAGGCGCGCGAAGGCTTCGGAGCGGTCTCCATCGTCGGCCACACCGACGCCGCCGGCGAGGCCGACGTCAACGAGGGCCTCGCGCTGCGCCGCGCCGAGACGCTGCGCCGGGAGCTGATCGCGCGCGGGACGCCGCCGCAGACGATCGCCGTCGCGGCGCTGGGCGAGCGCGACCCGGCCGTGCCGACCGCCGACGGCGTCCGGGAGGAGGCCAATCGCCGCGCCGTCGCATCGCTGGCGACGCCGGGCGCCTTCCCTCCGCCCGACTTCGACCGGCCGCTGGCGTTTCCTCTGCCCTGAGGCGGCGCCATCCCTCATTCGGGTTGCGCCACCGGGCCGCAGCGAAAGGGCGCGCATCCCGCGCGGCGCGGCGCTAAACCTGCGCCCAGCATCCCGCCTAAGGCGCCGCTCGCGCGCGCCGAGAGAACCGACGAGAACGAGGCCCGCCCATGACGGTCATCCGCCGCCGCCGCAACGTGAAGATCGTGGCCACGCTCGGCCCTGCTTCGTCCAGCCGCGAGATGATCGCGAGCCTGTTCGACGCCGGGGCCGACGTCTTCCGCCTGAACATGAGCCACGGCAGCCATGAGGAGGTCGCCGCGCGCCACGCTCTGATCCGCGAGATCGAGCACGAGATGCAGCGCCCCATCGGCATTCTCGCCGATCTCCAGGGCCCCAAGCTGCGCGTCGGCGTGTTCGGCGAGGGCTCGGCGATGCTGGAGGAGGGCGCCGCCTTCCGGCTCGACCTCGACGACGCGCCGGGCGACGCGACGCGGGTGCAGCTCCCCCACCGGGAGATCCTGTCGGCGCTGACGCCGGGCGCCTCGCTGCTGGTCAACGACGGCAAGATCCGCCTGCGCGTCACGGCCTGCGACGGCGAGAGCGCTGACACGGTCGTCGAAGTCGGCGGCGAGATTTCCAACCGCAAGGGCGTCAACGTCCCCGACGTGATCCTCCCGCTCACGGCGCTCAGCGACAAGGACCGGCGCGATCTCGAGTTCGTCTGCGAGCTGGGCGTCGACTGGCTGGCGCTGAGCTTCGTGCAGCGCCGCGAGGACGTCGACGAGGCGAAGGAGCTGGTGAAGGGCCGCGCGCTGCTCGTCTCGAAGATCGAGAAGCCCGCCGCCGTGCAGAACATCGACGACATCATCGCCGCCAGCGACGGGATCATGGTGGCGCGCGGCGACCTCGGCGTGGAGTTGCCGGTAGCTCAGGTGCCGCCGCAGCAGAAGAAGATCGTCCGCGCCTGCCGCAAGGCCGGCAAGCCGGTGATCGTCGCCACGCAGATGATGGAGAGCATGATCACCGCGCCGGTGCCGACGCGCGCCGAGGTCTCCGACGTCGCGCACGCGATCTACGAGGGCGCCGACGCGGTGATGCTCTCGGCCGAGAGCGCGGCCGGCGACTATCCGGCCGAGGCGGTGGCTGCGATGAACGCGGTGGCGGAGACGGTGGAGGCCGATCCTGTCTATCGCGAAATCATTGAAGCGAGCCGCCAGTCGGTGCGCGGCTCCGTCTCGGAGGCGATCATGGCCGCGGCGCGCGAGGTCGCGGAGACCTCCAACGTCAAGGCGATCTGCTGCTTCACCCATTCCGGCGCGACCGCGGTGCTGGCGGCGCGCGAGCGGCCGCGGGTGCCGATCCTCGCGCTGACGCCGTTCCGCGGCGCGGCGCGGCGGCTGACGCTGGTGTGGGGTCTGCACTGCGCGGTGGTGGAGGAGGTCGAGCGCTTCAAGCTCGCCGTCGTCAGCGCCGCACGGGTGGCGCGTCGCGACGGCTTCGCGAACGAGAACGACCGCATCGTCGTGACCGCCGGCGTGCCCTTCAACCAGCCGGGCACGACGAACATCCTGCGGGTCGCCATCGCCGACGAGCGCGCGATCTACGAAGGCGAGCCGGGCTGACCCCGCGCGCGCCGTACGCGACCGACCCGGCGCGCGGTTCGACTCGCCGGCGGCGGCGTCACGCGGCGGGTAACGTCCGCCGCAGCAGGTCGATCCAGTTGTCGCGACAGATGTGAGCGACCAGAGCCTCGCCGTAGCCGGCCGCCCGCATCGCCGAGACGAGCGCAGGCAGGCCGGCCGCGTCGCCGATCTCCGCGGGGATCAGCGCGCCGTCGAAGTCCGACCCCAGCGCGACGCCGCCTTCGCCGAGCCGCCCGAGCAGGTGGTCGAGATGGCGGATCATCGTCTCCAGCGGCGTCGCGGAGACGCGGCGCCCGTCCGCCCGCAGGAAGCCCACCGCGAAGTTCAGCCCCACCACCCCGCCGCGCTCGGCGACGGCGTCGAGCTGTCGGTTGGTGAGGTTGCGCGAGGAGGGCGCGCAGGCGTGGGCGTTGGAGTGGGTCGCGACCAGCGGCCGGTCCGAGATGCGCGCGACGTCCCAGAAGCCGGCCGCGTTCATGTGCGACAGGTCGACCATCACGCCGAGGTCGTCGCAGGCGCGCACCAGCGCGCGGCCGGCGTCGGTCAGCCCCGCGCCCTCGTCGGGGTCGCCGGGAAAGCGGAACGGCACGCCGGTGGCGAAGATGTTGGGCCGCGACCAGACCGGCCCGAGCGAGCGCAGGCCGGCGGCGTGCAGCGTCTCCAGCTCCTGCAGGTCGTGGCCGATCGCCTCGGCGCCCTCGACATGCATGATCGCGGCGAGCGCGCCGTCGGCCTCGGCCGCCTCGATGTCGGCCGCGCTGCGGCAGACGCGCAGGGCGTCGGGGCGGGCGCGGGAGAGGCGCAGCAGGATCGCCGCCATCTCCAGCGTCGCGCGGCGGGCGTGGTCGGGCGCGATCGGGCCGGTCGGGGCGTGATCGACGACGCCGCCGTCGTCGCCGCCGTTCAGCGCCCCGTCCGGCGAGGGGGGCGCGTCGTCGGGCGGGTAGATCGCGAAGAAGCCGCCCACGAGCCCGCCCGCGCGGGCGCGAGCGAGGTCGATGTGGCCCGCCCCGTCGCTTTCGAGGAACGCGCGCGCCTCGAAGTCGCGCCGGCGCCAGAGCCGCAGCAGCATGTCGTTATGCCCGTCGAAGACGGGAACCTCGGCGTCGGTCATGCGGCTTGAGCCTTCAGTGTTTGCGGGCCGCGGGCAGGCCCTCGACCAGCACATACAGCCCCGCGCGCGCGCCGACGAGGATGGCGAGCATCACCACCGGCGCCATCGGGCTCAGCACCGAGAGCGCCGTGAGGCCCTGGCCGATGGTGCAGCCGAGCGCCAGCGCGCCGCCGACGCCCATCATCGCGCCGCCGACGAGCTGGCGGCGCAGCTCCCGCGGGTCGTCGCTCGTCTCCCAGCGGCTGTCGCCGCGCCAGGCGGAGGCGAGCGCCGCGCCGGCCACGACGCCGACGACGCCGCCGACCGTGAAGCCCGGCGCGACGAGCCGCGCTTCGGTCATCAGGTAGAGCATCGTCTCTCCGGTGGGGGCCGCGAAGCTCAGGCTCTCCACCGGCACGGCGTCGAAGCCGCCGGCCAGCAGCGCCGTGGCGAGCCAGCCGAGCGCCACCGCGCCGCCGACCACCGCGCCCCAGAAGGCGACATGGCCCCGACGCCCGCCCGCGCCGCGCAGCGACAGCGCGGCGAGCGCCAGCGCCGGCGCGAAGGCCGCCAGCGCCGGCGGGATCGATAGCCAGTCTCCGAGCGTCGTCGCAAGGCTCTGCTCCGCCGCGGCCGGCGGCGAGAGCCACAGCCGCAGCGGCGACAGCACGCCGGAGGTGGTCGCGAACGCCGCCACGCCGATGGTGGAGACCACGGCGAGCGAGCGCAGGTCGCCGCCGCCGACCCGCGCCAGCGCGCCGAAGGCGCAGGTGCCCACGAGCGCCATGCCGTAGCCGAACATCGCGCCGCCCAGCACCGCCGCGGCCGGCGTGAGGCCCAGCCTGCCCGCACGCGTCTCGGCGGGGTCGAACACGCCGAGCGCGATCAGCGCCCAGGCCCCGGCGATGGCGACCGCCGCCGAGACGCCCAGCATCCGCATCCGGTCGAGGCTGTCGCCGTAGACGGCGTCCTCGATCGCACCCATCACGCAGTAGCGCGCCAGCCGCGCCGCCGCGCCCAGCGCGGCCCCGCAGACCAGCCCGGCAAGGGCCGCAAGCGCCGTCTCGCCCATATCCCCGGCCTCCCCGCCGTTCAGATCATGGAGCCACTTTCATCGCGGTTTCGCAACCGACGCGTCGAGCGTCGTCGCCGCAGCCAGGGCGCCCTCGGCGCCGTAGAGGCGCAGCACCATGTCGATCAGGCGCAGCGCGCGGTCGTCGGCTAGGCGGTAGTAGATCGCCTTGCCGTCCCGCCGGGCCTCGACGATGCCCTCCAGCCGCAGCCGCGCGAGCTGTTGGCTCACAGCCGCCTGACGCTGCGAGATGAGCCGCTCGAGCTCCGTCACCGAGCGTTCGCCGCCGGCGAGGTGGCAGAGAATCAGGAACCGCCCCTCATGGGCGAAGACCTTGAGGTACTCGCTGGCGTCCCGCGCGATCTCCATCAGCCGCGCAAGCTCCGCCTTCTCGTCATCGGTCGGGTCGAGCGGAGCCATTCGGTGAGACTGTCACAATCAGACGGAGGGCCAGTTAGACGGGGCGCAAGGCGCAACGCAATGGCGCGCGCGATCATCGCGCCGCGGCCTCGTCGAGCATCCGGCCGAGCAGGCCCCAGAAGAAGTCCTCGCCCGGGTAGCCCTCGATCCGCCCGAGCTCGGCGTCGCCGCGCAGCAGGATGAAGGTCGGCGTGTAGCGGGCCGGCCGGTCCAGCGACAGCGCCATGCCGCGCACGGCGCGGATGTCGACGCGCTCAAGCGGCGCGGCGCGGCCCTCATCGGTCAGCGGATAGGCCGGCGCCACGGCCGCGTCCCACGCCGCGCACCACTCGCAGCCCGGCTGCTCGACCATCAGCAGGCGCAGCGCCCCCGTCTCCGCCGGCGCGGCGCCCGACGCCAGAAGCGCCGCGAGACCTGCGGCGAGTGCGCTTGCCCTGCTGACCGCCATGACCGTTGACTCCTCTCTCATCCGAAGACACATTCACAAATAAGAATATAAATATCGCAAGTCGGGTGGAATCGCGATGGGGTTTGACGTCACGCTTCTGGGCGCGGCGGGGGCTGGACTCTTGTCCTTCGCCTCGCCCTGCATCCTGCCGATCGTGCCGCCCTATCTGTGTTTTCTGGCGGGCGTCTCGCTGGAGGAGCTGACCGATTCGCGCGACGGCGAGGCTTCGGCGCGCCGGCGCGTCGTGCTCGCGGCGCTGGCCTTCGCGCTCGGCTTCGCGACCGTGTTCGTCGCCATGGGGGCGACGGCCTCGACCATCGGCCAGACCATCGCGCAGTACTTCGACGTGCTGCGCTGGGTCGCCGGCGGGGTCATCCTGCTGCTGGGCCTGCACTTTCTCGGCGTCCTGCGCATCCCGCTGCTCTACCGTCAGGCGCGCGTGGAGGTGAACCGCAAGCCGGCGACGCTCGCGGGGGCCTATCTCGTCGGGCTCGCCTTCGCATTCGGCTGGACGCCCTGCGTCGGGCCGGTGCTGGCCGCGATCCTGTTCACCGCCGGCGCGCAGGAGACCGCCTTCGACGGCGCCATGCTGCTCGGCGCCTACGCCGTGGGGATCGGCGCGCCCTTCGTGCTGGCCGCCGCCTTCGCCGGGCCGTTCATGGGGCTGATGCGCCGCTTCCGCCGCCACATGGGGCTGGTCGAGAAGGGCATGGGGGCGGCGCTGGTGGTGACTGGACTGCTGTTCGTGACCAACTCGATCGCTGTGATTTCCGGCTGGATGATCGGCTTCGTGCCGGTCGCCGGATGAGGGAGGACGCCATGAAATCCATCGCCTTCGCCGCCGCGCTTTCGCTGCTCGCGAGCGCCGCTCCCGCCGAGGTCAACGAGAACGGCATCCACGTCGAGCCATGGTTCGCGTTGACCTTCAAGGACGTCGCGGAGGACATCGGCGAGGCCGCGGCCCAGGGCAAGCGCCTCGCGCTGATCGTCGAGCAGGCCGGCTGCATCTACTGCGCCAAGCTGCACGAGGAGGTGCTGTCGGACCCCGAGGTCGCCGACTTCATCAAGGCCAACTTCGTGGTCGTCCAGCTCAACATGTTCGGCGACGAGGAGGTGACCGACCTCGACGGCGAAGCCATGACCGAGCGCGAGGCGGTGCGCCGCTGGGGCCTCTCCTTCACGCCGACCGTGCTGTTCATGCCCGAGGCCGCGCCCGAGGGCGGCACGGCGCGCGAGGCCGCGGTCGAGATGATGCCGGGCGCCTTCGGCAAGTGGACGACGCTCAACATGTTCCGCTGGGTCGCCGAGAAGGGCTACGAGGGCGACGAGCACTTCCAGAAGTACCACGCCCGCGTGATCGAGGAGCTGCGCGCGGCGGGAAGGCTGTGAGGGGCGCCGCCGCCCTTCGCAGGCGCAACATATTCGGTAATGCGAATGTGTTGATGTGTCGCAATCCCGCCGGCCGCCCCCCTTGCTATGGTGTCGGCAAGAAACTCGGCCAAGAACCTACCGGGAGGACCACATGACCAGCCAGCCAGCCAGGGTCGCCGCAGCCGCCCTCGCCGCCCTTCTCGCCGGCGCCGCCGCCCAGGCGGAGATCGCGCCCTCCGCCGTCGCCATCGTCGACGGCGCGCTCGAGACGCCGGTCGCCGACGCCGCGGGCGACGCCGAGCGCGGCAGGGAGTGGTACGCCGACCGCGGCCTCGGCAACTGCATGACCTGCCACCAGAACGCCGCGACGCCCGAGATCAGCTTCCAGGGCGACGTCGCGCCGGCTCTCGACGGCGTGGCGGCGCGCTACAGCGAGGCGGAGCTGCGCGCCATCGTCGTGAACTCCAAGCAGGTGTTCGGCGAGCAGACCTTCATGCCCGCCTTCTATCGCGTCGACGGCCTGAAGATCGTGCGCGAGGAATCGGTCGGAAAGCCCATACTCGACGCGCAGCAGGTCGAGGACGTGGTCGCCTACCTCAAGACGCTGACCGAGTGAGAAGAGCCCCAGCCGCGCCCGACGCGCCGGTCGCGGCCGCATCAAGGGAGAGAGCCGACATGAAGACGCTCACCAGAAGAGAGGCGCTCGCCGCCGGGGCCGCCGCCGCCGCGTTCGCGGCCGCAGGCCTGCCCGCCTTCGCCACCGCCGACGCCGCGCGGGAGGCCGTGATGGCCTTCACCGGCGGGGTCGTCCCCGACGAGGGCGGCGTGAACCTCACCACGCCCGAGATCGCCGAGAACGGCGGCACCGTCCCCGTCGAGGTCGCCGCCGAGGGCGCGACCGAGATCATGGTGCTGGCCGCCGGCAACCCGTCGCCGGGCGTCGCCACCTTCCATTTCGGCCCGCTCGGCGTGGCGATGGCCTCCACGCGCATCCGCCTCGCCAAGACGCAGGAGGTGATCGCGGTGGCGAAGATGTCGGACGGCTCGTTCCGTCAGGCGTCCAACACCGTGAAGGTCACCATCGGCGGCTGCGGCGGCTGAGCCGGCATCAGGGAGAACGAAGAAATGGCCTCGATCAAGCCCCGCGTGAAAGTCCCCAAATCCGCCAGCGCCGGCGAGGTGGTCAGCATCAAGACGCTGATCAGCCACCCGATGGAGTCGGGCCAGCGCAAGGACAAGGACGGCGCGCCGATCCCCCGGCAGATCATCAATCGGTTCACCGCCACCTTCAACGGCGCGATGGTGTTCGCCTGCGATCTGGAGCCCTCAGTCTCCGCCAATCCCTATTTCGAGTTCCAGATAACGGTCCCCGAGACCGGCGTGCTGGCCTTCGAATGGGTGGACGACGACGGCTCCGTCTACACCGACGAGAAGACCATAACGGTCGCGTAACCAGCGACGGTCCCGGGGAGGAGACACGCCCATGAACAGGTACGCCCTTGGCGTCGGCGCGGCGGCCATGGTCGCCGGCGCCGCCGCGCTGGCAGACCCCAACACCGACGTCGCGCTCGTGATCGACGGCGCGACGATCAGGACGATCGCGGCGTCGGCGCATGCCGACAACCCGATCGGCGACACGCTCATCTCCGGTTGGCACTTCCGCAACGACGAGACGCGCGCGCTGCAGACCGACGACTTCGACAACCCCGCCTTCCTCGCCGTCGAGCTGGGGCGGGAGCTTTGGGAGACGGCCGACGGCGCGGCGGCCAAGTCCTGCGCCGACTGCCATGGCGCCATCGACGGCTTCGCGGGGCTGCGCGCGGCCATGCCGAAGTGGAGCGACGAGGCCGGCCGGCCGCTGACGCTGGAGCAGTGGATCAACTGGTCGCGCAAGGAGCATCAGGGCGCCGAGCCGTGGAAGTGGGAGAGCGAGCAGATGCTCGGCATGACCGCCGCCATCGCGCTGGAGTCCCGCGGCATGCCGATGGACGTTCAGACCGACGGGCCGATGGCCGAATGGTTCGAGCGCGGCAAGGAGCTCTACTACACCCGCACCGGCCAACTGGATTTCGCCTGCGCCTCCTGCCACGAGGCCAACAGCGGGCGGATGCTGCGGGCCGACCATCTCAGCCAGGGCCATCTCAACGGCTTCCCGACCTATCGCCTGAAGTGGCAGGGCATCGGCTCGATCCACCGCCGCCTCAAGGGCTGCGTGGAGGACACCCGCGCCGTGCCCTACGCCGTCGGCTCCGACGAACTCGTGGCGCTGGAGCTCTACGTCTCCTGGCGCGGCGAGGGCCTCGACATCGAGGCGCCGGCCGTCAGGCAGTGACGCCCGGGCGCGGGGGTCCGCTCCCGCGCCGCTTTCGAAGACCGCACATCGTCATGAACCACAGGAGGGCGCCGAGCCATGTTTTCGCGCCGTGAATTCGCGCACGCCGTCGCAGCCGCCGGCGCGCTGGTCGGCCCCCTGTCGGGGCGCGGGCTGGCCCAGGGCCTCTCGGGCATGACCGAGGAGGCGCTGATCGGCGGCCCCGCCGTCGGGAACGTCTCGCTGATCCACGTCACCGACATGCACGCGCAGCTCATGCCGGTGTGGTTCCGCGAGCCGTCGATCAATCTCGGCGTCGGGCAGGCCGCCGGCCAGCCGCCCCACGTGACCGGCGACGACTTCCTGAAGCTCTACGGCATCGCGCCGCGCAGCCCGATGGCCTATGCGCTCAGCTCCGCCGATTTCGCGGCGCTGGCGCGGGACTACGGCCGGATGGGCGGGATGGACCGCATCGCGACCGTCGTGAAGCGCCTGCGCGCCGAGCGGCCCGACGCGATCCTGCTCGACGGCGGCGACACCTGGCAGGGCAGCCTGACCGCGCTGCGCACGAACGGGCAGGACATGGTGGACGCCATGAACCTGCTCGGCGTCGACGCGATGACCGCGCACTGGGAGTTCACCCTCGGCATCGACCGCGTCACCGAGATCGTGGACGCGCTGCCGTTCCCGTTCCTCGGCGCCAACATCTTCGACGCCGAGTGGGACGAGCCGGCCTACGAGC
The DNA here is from genome assembly GCA_964352995.1 of uncultured Rhodobacterales bacterium. GTDB lineage: Bacteria > Pseudomonadota > Alphaproteobacteria > Rhodobacterales > Rhodobacteraceae > Rubrimonas. Next base: position 5,533 of record CAYGUQ010000040.1, on the reverse strand, counting down.
CCTACCGCATGTTCGAGCGCGGCGGCGTGCAGGTCGCGGTCATCGGCCAGGCCTTTCCCTACATGCCGATCGCGAACCCCGCCTGGATGTTCCCCGGCCTCTCCTTCGGCGTGCGCGAGGAGCGCATGGCGGAGGTGGTCGAGGAGGTCCGCGCCGAGGGCGCCTCGGTCGTCGTGCTGCTCAGCCACAACGGCTTCGACGTCGACCGCAAGCTGGCCTCGCGCGTGCCGGGCATCGACGTGATCCTGTGCGGCCACACCCATGACGCGCTGCCCGAGCCGCTCATGGTCGGGAGCACGGCGCTCGTCGCCTCCGGCTCGAACGGCAAGTTCGTGAGCCGCATCGACATCGACGCCGACGGCTCCGGCGTGAAGGCGCTGCGCCACCGGCTCATCCCGGTCTTCGCCGACGTCATCGCGCCCGATCCGGAGATGGCGGCGCTGGTGGCGGGTCATCGCGCGCCCTACGAGGCCGAACTCTCGGAGGTGCTGGGCGAGACCGAGGCGCTGCTCTACCGCCGCGGCAACTTCAACGGCACCTTCGACGACCTGATCCTTCAGGCGCTGCTGAGCGAGCGCGACGCCGAGATCGCGCTCTCGCCCGGCTTCCGCTGGGGCCCCTCGCTGCTGCCGGGCGACAGGATCACCCGCGAGGACCTCTTCAACGCAACCGCGATGAGCTACCCGGCGGCCTACCGTTCCGAGATGACCGGCGAGACGCTGCACGCGATCCTCGAGGACGTCGCCGACAACCTCTTCAACCCCGACCCCTACTACCAGCAGGGCGGCGACATGGTGCGCGTGGGCGGCATGGGCTACCGCATCGACGTCTCGGCCCCGATGGGCTCGCGCATCGCCGACATGACGCATCTGGCGAGCGGCGAGCCCATCGACCCCGCCCGCAGCTATGCGGTGGCCGGCTGGGCCTCGGTAAACGAATCCACGGAAGGCCCGCCGATCTGGGACGTCGTCGAGGCGCATGTGCGCAGCGTCGGCGCCGTGAAGCTTCGCGAGAACGACAGCGTGAAGGTGACGGGCGCGTGAGGCGCGCCCGGTTCGACCCGCAGCAAGGAGGCATCGACATGACCGATGACGCGCAGACCTCGCGCCGGGCGTTTCTCCGCGGCGCCGGGGGCGTCGCCCTCGGGAGCGCGGCGCTGGCGGCCGGCGCCGCCCGCGCCGACGACCCCCTCATCACCGACCTCGACGCGCAGCCCTGGACGCAGTTCCTCGGCGATCCGGTGGACGCCATGCCCTACGGCATGCCATCCGAGCACGAGGCCCATGTCGTGCGGCGCACGGTGTCGTGGCTGACCGCCGACGCCACCAGCTCGATCAATTTCACGCCGCTGCACGAGCTGGAGGGGATCATCACCCCCAACGGCCTGTGCTTCGAGCGCCACCACGGCGGCGCCGCCCATATCGCGCCTGGGGACTGGCGGCTGATGGTCAACGGGCTGGTGGGCCGCCAGATGGTGTTCACGCTGGCCGACATCATGCGCTTCCCGCGCGTGACGCGGACGCATTTCCTCGAATGCGCGGCGAACTCCGGCATGGAGTGGCGCGGCGCCCAGCTCAACGGCTGCCAGTACACCCACGGCATGATCCACAACGTCATGTACACCGGCGTCCCGCTGCGGCTGGTGCTGGAGGAGGCGGGGCTCAAGGGCGCCGCCGCCTGGGTGCTGGCCGAGGGCGCCGACGCCGCCGGCATGACCCGCTCGATCCCGCTGGAGAAGGTGCTCGACGACTGCCTGATCGCCACGCACATGAACGGCGAGCGCCTGCGGCCCGAGCAGGGCTACCCGGCCCGCCTCGTCGTGCCGGGCTGGGAAGGCAACATGTGGGTGAAGTGGCTGCGCCGCATCGAGGTGGGCGACCACCCCTGGCACCACCGCGAGGAGACCTCGAAATACACCGACCTGCTGGCCGACGGCACGGCGCGGCGCTTCACCTGGGAGATGGACGTGAAATCCGTCATCACCTCGCCGAGCCCGCAGGCGCCGATCGCGCACGGCCGCGGGCCGACGGTGATCTCCGGCGTCGCGTGGTCGGGAAGGGGCCGCGTCGCCGAGGTCCATGTCACCACCGACGGCGGCGTGAACTGGAGGAAGGCCCGCATCGAGGGGCCGTCGCTCGACAAGTCGATGCACCGCTTCACCCTCGAGTTCGACTGGGACGGCGCGCCGCTTCTGCTCCAGTCCCGCGCCGTCGACGACGCGGGCTACGTCCAGCCGACCAAGGACGCCCTGCGCGCCGTGCGCGGCGTCAACTCAATCTACCACAACAATGCGATCCAGACCTGGGCCGTGGACAGCGACGGGAGGGCGGAGAATGTCGAGATTTCCTGAGATGCGCGCGCTCGCGCTGGGCGCGGCCGCGCTGCTCGCCGCGGCGCCCGCGCTGGCCGGCGGGCTGGGGCTCGGCCGCGAGGCGACGCCCGCCGAGGTCGCGGCGTGGGACATCGACATCCGCCCCGACGGGCTCGGCCTTCCCGTGGGGTCCGGCAGCGTCTCGGACGGCGAGGCGGTGTTCTCCGAGCAGTGCGCGATGTGCCACGGCGATTTCGGCGAGGGCGTCGACCGCTGGCCGGTGCTCGCCGGCGGGCAGGGCACCCTCACCAACGACCGGCCGGTGAAGACCATCGGCAGCTACTGGCCCTATCTCTCCACCGTCTACGACTATATCCGGCGGGCGATGCCCTTCGGCTACGCGCAGTCTCTCAGCGACGACGACGTCTACGCGATCACGGCCTATCTGCTCTACATGAACGACGTGGTCACCGACGACGCGTTCGTGCTGAGCAACGAGAACTTCACCGAGATCCGCCTGCCGAACGAGGCGAACTTCGTGACGGACCCGCGCCCGGACACGCCGCTCTTCGCCGCGGCGGCGCCGTGCATGGAGAACTGCAAGGCGGCGGTCGAGATCACGAAACGCGCGGTCATCCTCGACGTGACGCCCGATGGCGAAGAGGATGGCGGCATGTCGGTGGAGTGAAGCCGCCGGGGCGGCGAACGGGGAGAGGCGCGCAGCAGATGGTTGGACAGAAGCTTCTCGCGCTTTCCCTCGCCCTGCTCGCCGCCGCCTCCGCGCAGGGCGCGGACCCCGGGCGCGGCGCCGGGCTCTTCGCCGAGTGCTCGGGCTGCCACATGGTCGGCGAGGAGGCCCGCAACCGCGTCGGGCCGCACCTGAACGGCGTCTTCGGCCGCCGGGCGGCCGGGCTCGACGGCTACGTGTACTCGCAGGACATGACGCGCGCCGGCGCGGACGGTCTGGAGTGGACGCCCGAGACGCTCGACGCCTACATCGCCAACCCGCGCGCGCTCGTCACCCGCACGCGCATGAGCTATCGCGGCATGGCCGACCCGGCGGATCGCGCCGACCTGCTCGCCTTCCTGCGCGGCTACAGCGCCAGCCCTCGCGACATACCCGAAGCGGCGCCGACCGCCGAGCCCACCCTGCCGGCGTCGCTCGCCGGTCTCGCGGGCGACCGCGACTACGGCGAGTATCTGGCGAGCGAGTGCGTCACCTGCCATCAGGCCGACGGCTCCGACGCCGGCATTCCGTCGATCGTCGGCTGGCCGGAGGAGGACTTCAAGGCGGCGCTGCACGGCTATCGCGCCAGGCTCCGCGCCAATCAGGCCATGCAGCTGATCGCGGCGACGCTCGGCGACGAGGAGATCGCCTCGCTCGCCGCCTTTTTCGCGACGCATGTGGAGTAGCCCGCCGCGCCGTGATCGGATGATGTGGCGCGCTGGATGAAGAGCGGGGCATGATTCCCGCCAAAGACGACAAAAAGGGGAGAGAAACGCATGCAGACCCGGAGGAGTTTTCTCGGCGCCGCGGCCGTTGGCGCGGCCGTGCTCGCCGCGCCGGCGGCGATCGGCCAGGCCCGCCCGCGGCTGGTCGTGATCGGCGGCGGCGCTGGCGGGGCGACCATGGCCCGCTACGTCGCCAAGGACGCCGGCGGCGCGGTCGACGTCGTGCTGATCGAGCCGACGCGCACCTACTACACCTGCTTCTTCTCCAACCTCTACATCGGCGGGTTTCGCGACTACGAAAGCCTCGGCCACAGCTATGGCGGGCTCGCCGCGGGCGGCGTCAACGTCGTCCATGACACCGCCGCCGGCGTCGACCGCGACGCGCGGACCGTGCGCCTCGCCAGCGGCCCCGACATCGCCTACGACGCGCTCGCCGTCGCGCCGGGGATCGATTTCCGCTGGGAGAGCCTGCCCGGCTACGGCGTCGAGCATCAGAACGCGATGCCGCATGCGTGGAAGGGCGGCAGCCAGACCCAGCTTCTGAGGGCGCAGCTCGAGGCGATGCGGCCCGGCGGCGCGTTCGTCATGGTCGCCCCGCCGAACCCCTACCGCTGCCCGCCGGGGCCCTACGAGCGCGTCTCGATGGCCGCTCATCTGCTCACGCAGATCAACCCGACCGCCAAGATCATCGTGCTCGACACCAAGGAGAGCTTCTCCAAGCAGGCGCTGTTCTCGGAAGGCTGGGCGCAGCACTATCCGGGCATGGTCGAATGGCTGCCGCCCTCGATCACCGAGGGCGTCGAGCGCATCGACGTCGCCGCCATGACCGTCGAGACCGGCTTCGACAGCTTCAAGGCGGACGTCGCCAACGTCATCCCCGCCCAGAAGGCGGGCCATGTCGCCGAGGCCGCGGGCCTGACCGACGACAGCGGGTTCTGCCCGATCGTCCCGGCGACCATGCAGAGCGCGCTCGACGAGAACGTCTACGTGCTCGGCGACGCCGCCATCGCCGGCGACATGCCGAAGTCGGGCTTCTCGGCCAACAGCCAGGCCAAGGCGGCGGCGATGGCGGTGCGGGCGAAGCTCACCGGTTCGAGGGCCTTCCCTCCGCGCTACTCCAACACCTGCTGGTCGCTGATCGCCACGGACGACGGCGTGAAGGTCGGCGCCCGCTACGAGGCTGGCGAGGAGAAGATCGCCTCAGTCGACAGTTTCATCAGCCAGACCGGCGAGGACGCCGCGCTGCGCAAGCAGACCTATGAGGAGAGCCTGGGATGGTACGCCGGCATCACCGCCGACATGTTCGGCTGAGCGCGGCCGCGGCCGCCGTCATCCTCGGCGCCGCCGCGACCGCCGGCGCCGCCGACCCGGGCGTCTCCTACGAGACCGACGCCTCCTTCGACGACGTCGCCTTCGCCGTCGAGCAGGCCATCGTCGGCCGCGGCCTCGTCGTCGACTATGTGAGCCATGTCGGCGAGATGCTGGAGCGCACCCGCGCCGACGTCGGCTCGGACGTGAAGCTGTTCGAGGCCGCCGACGTCTTCCTGTTCTGCTCGGCGGTCCTGTCGCGTCGGATGATGGAGGCCGACCCGGCCAACATCGCCCACTGCCCCTACGGCGTCTATGTCGCCGCGTCGGGGCCGGACGGCCCGACGACGGTAGGCTACCGCGCCTATCCCGAAGGGCCGATGCAGGCCGTGCAGTCGCTGCTCGACGAGATCGCGCGGGAGGCCGCGGGGCTCGCCTGAACCGCGCGGCCGCGGGCCCCGG
>CAYGUQ010000039.1:0-16857 GCA_964352995.1 uncultured Rhodobacterales bacterium | reverse complement strand
TGGCGGTGGTGGTGGTCTTGCCCGAGCCCTGCAGGCCGACCATCAGCACCGGCGCCGGCGGGCTGTCGACCTTCAGGCCCTGCCCCTGACCGTCTCCGGCGAGCGTCGCGATCAGCTCGTCATGGACGATCTTGACGACCATCTGGCCGGGCGTGACCGACTTCACGACCGCCGCGCCGGTGGCCTTCTCGCGGACGCGATCGATGAAGCCCCGCGCGACCGGCAGGGCGACGTCGGCGTCGAGCAGCGCCACGCGCACCTCGCGGAGCGCTGTGGAGACGTCGGCCTCCGTCAGCGCGCCCTGCTTGGTCAGCTTGTCGAAGACGCCTGAAAGGCGCTCTGACAGGCTCTCGAACATGGCGACCCACCTCCAAAACGGTCACGGCCCCGGCGGGCGCGACGCGCTGACCGGGGGCGATCCCCATCGGGGACCGGAAGCTTGACGCTTCCATGATCGGGGGCTGATGCCTGCGCGGGGCCGGGATGTCAAGCGCAGGCGCGCCGCCCGGCGACCGGCGGCCGCGCCCTCAGGCGCTCAGCCCTTGCGCGCCGAGCCCATGTAGAGCGCGGTCATCAGCGGCAGCGGGCCGAACACCAGCTCGCCCCTGAGCGTGACGCCCCGCGGCCCGAGGCCGGTGAAGCGCTCAGGCGCGAGCCCCGCCGTCGTCAGGGCGGCGCGCAGCTCGTCGGGCCTGATGAACATCTCGGGATCATGCGTGCCCTTCGGCAGCAGGCCGAGAACGTCCTCCGCGACCGTCACCACCCCGAAGCGCGCCAGCGGGTTGCGGTTGATGGTGTCGAACAGGAACAGCCCGCCGGGCCGCAGCACCCGCGCCGTCTCCGCCATGACGGCGGCGAGGTCGGCGACATGCTCCAGCACGTCGACGCAGACCACGACGTCGAAGCTGGCGTCGGCGTAGGGCAGCGCCTCCCCCACGCCGACGTCGTAGCGGATGTCGTGACCCTCGCGCGCCGCATGAGCCTTGGCGGCTGCGACGGCGCGGGCGGCGGGGTCGATCCCGGTCACGCGCGCGCCGCGCCGCGCCAGCGCGTCCGCCATGAAGCCGCCGGCGCAGCCGAGGTCGAGCGCGTCGCGGCCGCGCCATCCGCCGAAGCGGGCCTCCACCAGCGGGTCGAAGAACCTCAGCCTGCCCGGAACCATGCTGCGCAGCACGCGCAGCCACGGCACGCCGCCGCCCCACCAGTCGTCGGCTGCGGCATCGTAGATGGCGAGGTCGTTACGGGGTCTTTCGCCGTCCCGCATCGGGGAGCCTCCTCGGTATCGGCAGCCAGTAGGGCACGCGCGCCCGGTAGCGCTCGAAGCGCGGCCCGTAGAGCCTTGAAAAGCGGCGCTCCTTGTGGAGCGGCCCCAGCACGCAGTAGCCGGTGTAGGCCAAAGCCAGCGCAAGCTGGTCCGGCGTCCACACCGGCGCCGTCCAGAGCGTGAGCGCGAAGCTGACGTAGATCGGCTGGCGGGTGATCCTGAAAAGCCCGCCCTCCGGCATGTCGGGAAACAGCGGCTTGGCGCCGCGCAGCAGCGACGACCAGCCGAGAAAGCCGCTCTGCACCTCCGCTCCGGCGTCGAAGGACGCCTTCAGCAGCAGCAGCCACGAAAAGCCGTAGAGCGCGCCGTGCAGCCACAGCGCCCAGCCGTCGGGCTGCCGCCAGACCTCTCCGGACGGGCTCCAGAAGGCGAAGAGGACCAGAAGCTGCGCCGACGCGACGAGAGCGTAGGTCGTCGTCGCAAGCGTCCGGCCATGCGCCGGCGCGAGCCGCGCGAGCACGCGCTGGCCGCGGGGCGTCAGCAGCGCGGAATGGGTCAGCGGGAACTGCGCCAGCAGCAGCGCGTTGGCCGCGACCGCCGCCCAGCCCTCGAACGGCCCCAGCGAGCGGCTCATCCCGAACCACATCGCGACGATCATCGCGAGGACGCCCGCGGCGAAGGCGGCGTGGGTCAGCCCGCCCCACGCCAGCGCCAGCGCCACCTCCCCGCGCGGGCGACGGCCCAGCGCGCGGAGGTAGACCATGGGGTCGAGCGGAATGCGGGTCGGCGTGTTCATCCCGCCGCGAACTAGCGCCGGCTGCGCAAAGGCAAGCCGGCGCCGGCCGATTCGCGGCCAAACTCAGCAGGCTGAACTCAGGCGGCCGCGGCCGCCTTCGCCCTGATGCGCCAGGCGTGCAGCAGCGGCTCGGTGTAGCCGGAGGGCTGCTCGCGGCCCTTGAAGACGAGATCGCAGGCGGCGTGGAAGGCGGCGCCGTCGAAGTCCGGCGCCATCGGGCGATAGGCGGGGTCGCCGGCGTTCTGGCGGTCGACCACCGCGGCCATGCGCTCCATCACGCCGCGCACCTGTTCGGGGCTGACGACGCCGTGGTGCAGCCAGTTGGCGATGTGCTGGGCGGAGATGCGGCAGGTCGCGCGGTCCTCCATCAGCCCCACGTCGTTGATGTCGGGCACCTTCGAGCAGCCGACGCCCTGGTCGATCCAGCGCACGACGTAGCCGAGGATCCCTTGGGCGTTGTTCTCGACTTCGCGGATGATCTGCTCCTCGCGCCACTTGCGGAAGCTCGCGAGCGGGATGTCGAGGATGCCGTCGACATGGGCCCGGCGACCGCCCTTGAGCAGAGCCTTCTGGACGGCGAAGACGTCGACGCGATGGTAGTGCAGCGCGTGCAGCGTGGCGGCGGTCGGGCTCGGCACCCAGGCGCAGTTGGCGCCGGCGCGCGGGTGTTCGATCTTCTGGTCGAGCATAGCGGCCATGCGGTCGGGCATCGCCCACATGCCCTTGCCGATCTGCGCCCGACCGGAAAGACCGCACTCCAACCCTATGTCGACGTTGCGATTCTCGTAGGCGCCGATCCAGCCCTTGCGCTTGATGAAGTCCTTGCGGCTGAAGGGGCCGGCCTCCATCGAGGTGTGCATCTCGTCGCCGGTGCGGTCGAGAAAGCCGGTGTTGATGAAGGCGACGCGCCGTTTCGCGGCGCGGATGCACTCCTTGAGGTTGACCGAGGTGCGGCGCTCCTCGTCCATGATGCCGAGCTTCACCGTGTCGCGCGGCAGCGACAGGACGTCCTCGACGCGGTCGAAGGTCTGCGCGGCGAAGGCCACCTCGTCGGGCCCGTGCATCTTCGGCTTCACGACATAGACCGAGCCGGCGACGGCGTTGCGCGGCCCTTCGGTCTTCTTCAGGTCGTGCATCGCGATGAGGGTGGTGACCATCGCGTCCATCAGCCCCTCGAACACCTCGTCGCCGTTCGCGTCGAGGATCGCCGAGTTGGTCATCAGGTGGCCGACGTTGCGCACCAGCATCAGCGCCCGGCCCTTCACCGAGACCGGGGCGCCGTCGGGCCCGACATAGACGGGATCGGGCGCCAGCGCGCGGGTCAGCGTCTCGCCGCCCTTGCGGAAGCTGGTCGTGAGGTCGCCCTTCATCAGGCCGAGCCAGTTGCGGTAGGCGGCGGTCTTGTCGGCGGCGTCGACGCAAGCGACGCTGTCCTCGCAGTCCATGATCGCCGAGACCGCGCTCTCCATCCGCATGTCGGCGAGGCCGGCCTGGTCGCGGGCGCCGACCTGATGGGTGCGGTCGAAGACCAGCTCCACATGCAGTCCGTTGTTGCGCAGCAGCACCGCCTCCGGCGCGCGCGGGTGGCCGCGATAGCCGATGAACTTCTCGGGCTGCGCCAGCGGCATGTCGTCGGCGAGCAGCGCGCCGCCGCGGACGTGGTAGCGCCGGACGTCGGCGTGGCTGGCGCCCTCGATCGGGAACGCCTCGTCGAGGAAAACCCGCGCCCGCGCGACGACGCGCGCGCCGCGGCCGCGGTCGTAGCCGGCCCCGGCGGGCGGCGCGCCCATGGCGTCGGTGCCGTAGAGCGCGTCGTAGAGGCTGCCCCAGCGCGCGTTCGCCGCGTTCAGCGCGTAGCGCGCGTTGGTGATCGGCACCACGAGCTGCGGCCCCGGCACGGTCGCGATCTCGGGGTCGACGCCGGAGGTCTCGATGGCGAAGTCCCCGCCTTCGGGGACGAGATAGCCGATCTCCTCGAGAAACGCCTTGTAGGCCTCGTGGTCGTGGGGCTGGTTGCGACGCTGCAGGTGCCAGGCGTCGATCCGGCGCTGGATCTCGGCGCGGATTTCAAGAAGCTCGCGGTTGCGCGGGGTCAGGTCGCTCAGCAGGCCGGCGAAGCCTTTCCAGAACGCTTCCGGCGCGACGCCCGTTCCCGGCAGCGCCTCGCCCTCAAGGAAGGCGGCGAGGCCCTCGGCCACCTTCAGCCCTGCCCGCTCGACGTAGCTCTCAGCCATCGCAAACCCCGCTTCAAGTCTCTGGATCGCACGCGCTCCAGCCAATAGAGCACGCGGCGGGGCGATCCAAGCGAGGCGGCGGCGCCGTCACGTCGCACGCACGAAGGCGGCGAGGCGCGCCGGCAGGCCGGGGTCGCGCAGCGCGCATTCCCAGACGACGAGCGCCCGCCAGCCCATCGCCTCCAGCGCAGCGAGCGCCGCCGCGTCCCGCGCGCGGTTGCGGGCGATCTTGGCGGACCAGTAGTCCGCGTTGGCCTTCGGCGCGCGCGCCCCGCGGGGGCAGTCGTGCCCGTGCCAGAAGCAGCCGTGGACGAAGACCGCCCGCCGCCGACCGATGAACGCCACGTCCGGCCGCCCCGGCAGGTCGCGCCGGTCGAGCCGGTAGCCGACGAGTCCCTGTTCGCGCAGCATCGCGCGGACGCGCATCTCCGGCCCGGTGTCGCGCGCCTTCACGCGGGCCATGATCTGCCCGCGCGTGAGCGGCGCTGCGGCTCGGCGCCCCATCAGGGGGCGAAGGCGTCCGAGGCGAGGCGGAGCGGGCGCGTGAGGTCGGAGAGGGTCTGGCGCTGGCGGCCCCCGGCGTCGAAGTTCGCCGGGTCGAGCCAGCGCGTCAGCGCGGCGTCGATGGCGGGAAAGTCGTCGTCGGTCGCGGCGAACCACGCGGTGTCGCGGTTGCGGCCCTTGACGATCATGTGGCTGCGGAAGACGCCCTCGAAGCTCAGGCCGAGCCGCTGGGCCAGGCGACGAGAGGGCAAGTTGCCGGCGTCGCATTTCCATTCGAAACGCCGATAGCCCAGCCCGAACGACCGGCGCATGATCGTCGCCAGCGCCTCCGTGCCGACGCGCGTGCGCTGGAGCGCGGGGGAGAAGGCGATGTGGCCGAGCTCGATCACGCCATGGGCGGGCGTGATGCGCATGAAGGTCGCGACGCCCTTCGGCAGGCCGTCGGCGCGGTCGATCACGGCGAAGAACAGGGGATCGTCCTGCGCCGCCGCCCATGTCGCCCAATCGCGATAGGCGGCCTCGTCCGGGAAGGGGCCGTATGGCAGCCACGTCCACATCGCGTCCGACGCGCTGTTGGCGGCGTGCAGCGCGGCGGCGGGGTCGAGCGGCTCCAGCCGGGCCCAGCGCCCGTCGACGGGTTCGCGGGGCGGCGGAGGCGGGGCGCGCCAGTCGGCGAGGTCGGTGCTTGCGGTCATGCCTCCCTCGTCGCGCGCCGCGGTCGCCCGGTCAAGCGGGGGGCCCGCTCAGCTCGTCTGGGCGCGGCGCTCGGCGGGCGGCGTGACGACGCCGCTGGTGCGCAGCGCCGCGACGCGCTTCAGCAGGTCGAACCAGAACTGCGCGCCGAGCGTCACGCCGAACGCCACGAGGAACCAGCCGATCACCTCCGAGAGCGACGGCGCCGCGAAGCCTGCGCCCTCGCCGCAGCCAAGCGTCGTCAGGATCGGCGCGTCCGCCTCGTGGGAGACGCAGTCCCAGCCGACCTGGATCTCCAGCCCGCCGAGGCTGTCCATCAGCGCGCCGACGCGACGGCCGAGTTCGGCGTCGAGCCCCTCGTCTTCCGCCGCCTCCCCGCCGACGGCGGCGATGGCGCCGGCGCTCGGGCGCGGCTGGCCGCCGGCAGCGCCCTGCACCACGCCGGCGCCCTGTCCCTTGGCCGCGCGCTCCTCGCGCAGCGCCGCCGAGTAGGCCTGCAGCATCTCGTCGTCGGAAAGCAGCGTCGCCATGGAGGCCGCCCGGTCGCGCAGCGCAGCCTCGGTCATCAGCCGGTCGGCGTAGCGCAGGAAGTCGACGTTGGCGCCGATCGCCAGCGCGAGGCCGATGCAGAAGCTCATCAGCCGCACCTTGCGCAGATACCAGCCCGAGACGCGGTCCATCGTCTCGTCGAACTCCTTCTCCAGCGCGGCCACGGCCCGGTCGAGTTCTGAGGCCGCCTCGCCCACCGCGCCCAGCGTCGCGGCGAAGGCGCGGTCTGCGTGCGCCGCCAGGGCCGCGCCATGACCGCCCGCGCCGAGCGCGTCGGCCGTCTCGCGGATCAGCGCCAGCGTGTCGGCGCGATGCTTCTCGATCTGGGCGGCGGCGGTCTTCTCAAGCGCGTCGCGCCGCTCGATCAGGTTCAGCACGGTGAGCGCGTAGCGGCGCGGCTCGATGGCGGAGGGTTTTCGCGCGCCGCGCATCAGGGCGCGGATGTCGGGGTCGTCGTAGAACTTGCCGGTCGCCCATTTCAGGATCGCCGCGCGTTCACGGTCCGTCACCGGCGCGTCCTCGGCGACGCCCGTCGCGCCTTCCCGGCGCCAGCGCGCGGCGAGCGCCTTGAGATGGCGATGCTCCAGCAGCGCCCGCACCGCCTGCTCCAGCGTGCGGGCGCGCAGCCTGAGCAGGTTGTCGCCGATGGCCTCGTTGATCGCCGTGGCGGCCAGCGTGAAGAGCACCATCACCGCGAGAATGCTCACGGCGACATCGACCAGAACGCCCAGACCCATCGCGGCCTCCCCCGATTGACGCAGGGGCAGCCTAGCGCAGGGCTGCGGCGGACGCGCGCCCCGCGGCGCGCGTCGCCCGAATTCAGTCCTTGCGGATGAAGCGCAGGCCGAGTTCGCGCAACTGAGCGTTGGTGGGCGCGGAGGGGGCGCCCATCAGCAGGTCCTCGGCGCGCTGGTTCATCGGGAACATGATGACCTCGCGGAGGTTCTCCACGTCGGCCAGCAGCATGACGATGCGGTCCACCCCCGGCGCGATGCCGCCATGGGGCGGCGCGCCGAACCTGAAGGCGTTGATCATGCCGCCGAAATTCTCGTCGACGAAAGCGCGGTCCTTCCCGACGATCTCGAACGCGCGGTACATGATCTCCGGCTTGTGGTTCCGGATGGCGCCGCTGCTCAACTCAAGCCCGTTGCAGACGATGTCGTACTGGTAGCCGGTGATCGCGAGCGGATCCTCGGCGTTCAGCGCCTCAAGCCCGCCCTGCGGCATCGAGAAGGGGTTGTGGCTGAAGTCGAGTTCGCCGGTGTCCTCGTCGCGCTCGTACATCGGGAAGTCGACGATCCACGCGAAGGCGAATGTGTCCTTCATGCCGCCGAAATGGCCGAGTTCGGACCAGACGACGTTGCGCGCCTTGCCGGCGACGCTGACGAACTTGCGCGGGTCGCCTGCGAGGAAGAACGCCGCGTCTCCGGCCTTCAGCCCCAGTTGGACGCGCAGCGCCTCGGTGCGCTCGGGGCCGATGTTCTTGGCGAGCGGGCCGGCGCCTTCCAGCGCGCCGCCTTCCTCGCGCCAGAAGATGTAGCCCATGCCCGGCAGGCCCTCGCCCTGCGCCCAGGAATTCATCCGGTCGCAGAACTTGCGCGAGCCGCCGCCGGGGGCGGGAATGGCGCGGACCTCGCCGCCCTTGCCCACGATCTCCGAGAAGATCTTGAAGCCGCTGCCGGCGAAATGCTCCGAGACCACCTGCATCTCGATGGGGTTGCGCAGGTCGGGCTTGTCGGAGCCGTATTTCAGCATCGCCTCGGCGTAGGGAATGCGGGGGAACTTCTGGGTGACGGGCTTGCCGCCGCCGAATTCCTCGAAGACGCCGCGCATCACCGGCTCGATGGCCTGAAAGACGTCCTCCTGCTCGACGAAGCTCATCTCGACGTCGAGCTGGTAGAACTCGCCCGGCGCGCGGTCGGCGCGGGGGTCCTCGTCGCGGAAGCAGGGCGCGATCTGGAAGTAGCGGTCGAAGCCCGCCACCATGATCAGCTGCTTGAACTGCTGCGGCGCCTGCGGCAGCGCGTATACCTTGCCCGGATGCAGGCGGCTCGGCACGAGGAAGTCGCGCGCGCCCTCGGGGCTGGAGGCGGTGAGGATCGGCGTCTGGAACTCCATGAAGCCCTGGTCGGTCATGCGCCGGCGCAGGGAGGAGATCACCTTGGAGCGCAGCACGATGTTGGCGTGCAGCGTCTCGCGGCGCAGGTCGAGGAAGCGGTATTTCAGGCGCACGTCCTCGGGATACTCCGGCTCGCCGAACACCGGCAGCGGCAACTCCTCCGCCTTGGAGAGCACTTCGAGGCCGCGGGCGTAGACCTCGATCTCGCCGGTGGGCAGCTTGGGGTTCACGAGCGCGGGGTCGCGGGCCTTCACCGAGCCGTCGATGCGGATGACCCACTCGGCGCGCACGGCCTCGAGCGCGGCGAAGGCGGGGCTGTCGCTGTCGGCGATCACCTGCGTCACGCCGTGATGGTCCCGCAGGTCGATGAACAGCACGCCGCCGTGGTCTCGCACGCGGTGCACCCAGCCGGAGAGGCGCACGGTCGCGCCGGCGTCCGCCGCGCGGAGGGCGGCGCAATGGTGGGAGCGGTAGGCGTGCATGAGGGGCTCTCCGGAGGCGGCTGGCTTGCGCGGCGGGCTTACCGCCTGCGCGGCCCCCTCGCAAGGCGGGCGCTCAGAACCCCCGGCCGACCGCGCCGGAGTAGAAGTAGACGCCGAGACCCATGGTGAAGACGATCAGCCCGGCCGCCGCGTGCATCGCCGTCGCCAGCAGCGTGGAGCCCGAGCGCAGGTAGGCCCAGCCGATCGCCGCGCCGCCGCAGGCGGTCATCGCGATGGTCAGCGGGTGCATGAAGAACAGGTGGCCGAGCCCGAACGCCGCGCCGTTCGCCAGCACCGCGAGGCGGGCGTCGGGGAACAGCCGGCCGTAGCGCTCGAAGAACAGCGTGCGGTAGATGATCTCCTGCGGCAGCGCCGAGAGCGGCGGATAGAGCGCGAGGATCATCAGCCAAAGCCCCGTGCGGTCCATCGGCATGGAAAGCAGCGCCCAGGGTCTGAGCGCCAGCACCGCGACGAGGCAGACCAGCGCGGTGATGACGGCGAAGCCGAGCGCGATCAGCCAGTCGCGCCTGCTCCCGACCCTGAGGAGCGCCCGCCACGAAAAACCCGGCGTCATCGCGAGCAGGCCGAGCGCGACGAGCGTCAGCAGCCACAGCACGCCGAACAGGCTGTAGGCGCCGAACCATACCCACATCGCCACCGGCACGGCGACGAAGAGCGCGGCGAATTCGAGCCAGAGGCGGGCGCGGGGCGGCCCCTCGGCGCGGGCGGGGGAAAGTGCGGCGTCGGTCATGGCGGCTGAGATGCTCACAAGGAAGCTCATTGCAACATTATGCAACACACCCGTACGACATAAATTCATGTAACCTAAAATACATTCACCATCATAACGTCAAATCTCTCGCTCAAATTATTAAACACCATATCACCCTAAAAACAATAAAATATAAATTGCTTATTAAATAACAAGCAGGCCGTATCACTTTTTTATCTTTGAACATAAATAATGTCATTACAATACAATGTGTCGCAACAATTAAGCATTTGAATTGCTATCTAATTGGCAATTCCACGACTTCGATAACAACACCTGTGTTGGCAACTGTCATCTTCTTTCCGTCCCGATGAACCTTTCCCTCAGTCACGGACCATTTCGACGCACTGCTAATCTTCACACCATCGCAGGCAGTTACAATGGCTCGGGATAACTTCGGCGGGGCCGTGTGTGCCGAAATATAGCAACAAGAAAGTTGCCTAAAACTATGTTCAAATTTTCTATCAAGCGGCTGACGTTTAATAGTTGCAGAGTCGATCTGTGATTTTGCCTCCAATAACAACCAATTTCCATAATGATCAAATCCAACGAAATCTACCTTTGGACCATCTTCGCAACATGGCATCTCATAAATAAGGCTATTCAAACCCTTCTCATTTAAAAATGGTCTCACTTTTAACTCACGAATCATAAAATCTAACGCCAAAATCTCCGATCTATTTGAAATGCAAGACATTGAATCGACAGCTCCACTTAAGCAGGATGATGCTTTTTCACCCCAAATACAATAACAAACATTGATAAAACCCCTTGGAAAGGCATTTAATAGTTTTGGATTAATCATTTTTTACTCCAAAAATTCAGCGGTCCACTTATTGAACTGCCCAGCGTGAACCTAGTGACCCACATAACTTTAGCTCGCACGGTGCCTTTGTATCAACTATGGAGCAACGTCTCACAATATTCAAAATGCGCAACGCTAAAACTCAAATGAAATAAGCGATGCGGTACTTAATTGCGACGAAACTCAAAGCCGATGGCCCGCACAAGGTCAGTATATTTGTGATAATAAAACAGAAATAGTGAAATTAAATCGAATACTTCAGAATATATTCCACTCACGCCTAGTGAACAATAGTAGCGACGCGCATCGGTGCGCCGCTACTATTGTTGGCCGTCAGGTGAGCGGCGTGATGCGGATCTCGACGCGGCGGTTGGCCTGGCGGCCGTCGACCGTCTCGTTGCTGGCGATCGGCTGCGTCTCGCCGAAGCCGTAGGCGACGAGGCGGTCGCGGTTGACGCCGCGGCTCGCGAGGACGTTGGCGACCGACTGCGCGCGCCGCTCGCTCAGCGCCTGATTGTAGGCGTCGGAGCCGGTGCTGTCGGTGTGGCCCATCACGTCGATCACGCTGCGCGGGTCGGTGCGCAGGGTCTGCGCCATGTCGGTGAGCGGCCCCATGAACTGCGGCTGCACGGTTGAGCTGTCCACCGCGAAGGTGACCGCGTCGGGCAGCGTCACGAGCAGCGAGTCGCCGGTGTTGACGACCGTGGCGCCGGTGCCGGCGAGGTCCTCGTTGAGCTGCTGCTCCTGCCGGCGCAGGTAGTCGCCGACGGCGGCGCCGGCGAGCAGGCCGACGCCGGCGCCGACGAGCGCGTTGCGGCGGTCGTTTCCGCCGACCAGCAGGCCGGCGGCGGCGCCGAGGGCCGCGCCGGCGGCGGCGCCGATCGGCACCTGGTTGCCCGAGGCCGTCGGCTCTCCGGCGCAACCGGCGACGAGGGCGAGGGCCGTCAGCGCCGCGACGGGTTTCAGCATCACGTTACTCCTTGGACAAGACTGCGAGGCCGGCGCCGCCGGCCCCTAGCTCAGAAATCACGCCGCGCGCAGCCGCGCCAGAAGCGGCGCCCAGTCGGCGCGCAGCGGCTCCAGCGCCTTCAGATCGCGATCGAAGACCGAAAGCCCAAGTGCGGCAAGATCGACATAGGCCGCCCGGTCCCCGACCTGCGCGACGACCTCGCGCCCGCGGTCCTGAAAGAACCGCTCCAGCGCGTCGAGCGCCCTGCCCCGGCGCACGCGGTTGGCGAAGACCAGCACCTCGGCCTTGCCCTTGCGAATGCGCTTCACCTCTTCGAGATCGTCGAGAAACCGGGCCGTCGCGCGCATGTCGAAGGCCGACGGCGCGACGGGGGTGACGACGACGTCGGCCTCGGCGGCGAGCTTCTCCGCCTTCTCCCCCTTCAGCGCGCCGGGCGCGTCGATCACCAGCCAGTCGAGGCCCTTCGGCGTCTCGCCGATCTCCTTCGGCTTCGACCAGTCCAGCGCCTCGATGGCCGCCGCCGTCGGCGCGCGCGCGCGCAGCCACCGCAGGGCGCTGCGCTGGCGGTCGGCGTCGGCCAGCGCCACGCGGCCGCCGCTTCGCGAGAGCGCCGCCGCCAGCGTCACGGCGGTCGTCGTCTTGCCGACGCCGCCCTTGGCGTTGGCGATCAGGATCGCGCGCATGGCCCCTCCCCCGCGCCCCCGGCCGGGGCGTCTTCGCGGCGCACCCTAGGCCGCGTTCGGAACCAGTGGCAACTTTCCTCAAACGTGCGCTAGAACCGCTTTCATGAGCCTCATCACCGATCAGGCGTCGCTGGACGCCGTCTGCGCCGAATTCGCGAAGCACCCCTACGTCGCAGTGGACACCGAGTTCATGCGCGAGCGGACGTACTGGCCGCAGCTGTGCCTCGTGCAGCTCGCGCGTCCGGGCGCCGACATGGGCCGCGCGCCGACCGCCGACCCCGGCGCCGCCGTCGCCATCGACCCGATCGCGGGCGATCTCGACCTCGCGCCGCTCTTCGCCCTGATGGCGAACCCCGACATCGTGAAGGTGTTTCACGCCGCCCGGCAGGACGTCGAGATCTTCCACAACCTCGGCGGCATCGTGCCGGCGCCGATGTTCGACACGCAGGTCGCCGCGATGGTCTGCGGCTACGGCGACCAGGTCGGCTACGAGACGCTTGTGCGCAAGATCGCGCGGCAGGGCCTCGACAAGTCGTCGCGCTTCACCGACTGGATGCGCCGCCCGCTCAGCGAGAAGCAGGTGACCTACGCGCTGGGCGACGTCACGCATCTGCGGGTGATCTACGAGAAGCTCTCCGGGCAGCTCAAGGCGACCGGCCGCGGGGCGTGGGTGGGCGAGGAGATGGCGGTGCTGACCGACCCCGCCACCTACGAGAACGACCCCGAGACCGCCTGGCGGCGCCTGCGCACGCGCTCGAACAATCCGAAGTTCCTCACCGCCGCGCAGGCGCTCGCGGCCTGGCGCGAGCGCGAGGCGCAGGCCCGCGACGTGCCGCGCTCGCGCATCCTGAAGGACGACGCGCTGCTGGAGATCGCGTCGAGCCGGCCCAGAACGCTGGACGAACTCGGCGCGTCGCGGCTCCTGCAGCGGGAGGGGCGCAAGCCGGCGACGCTGGAGGCGATCCTCTCCGTCATCGCCGCCGCCGAAACCGCGCCGCGCCACGATCTCGCCGCGCCGGAGGACGAAAAGCCGCAGCCGCCGCCCGGCGCCGGCGGGCTCGTGGAGTTGCTCAAGGTGCTGCTCAAGGCGAAATGCGACGCGATGGACGTCGCGCAGAAGCTCGTCGCCTCCTCCGCCGATCTCGACGCGCTCGCGACGCTGGAGAGCCCGGACATCCCCGCGCTGACAGGCTGGCGGCGCGCGGTTTTCGGCGAGGACGCGCTGCGGCTGAAGCGCGGCGAGATCGCGCTGTCGGCGACTGATTCGGGCGTCAGGATCGTCGAGATCGCTTGATGACGTCCATGCTGCGGTGCAGCATTCGAGAAATGGCGCCTGTTTTCGCGCCATTTCCGGACTGGCGCCCCTTTTGGAAGCGGACGGCAGAGCTTCATTGATCCCGATCGGTCAAGTTTTGCGGGTTCGCCGCACGCGCCGGCGGCGCCAATGGCCCGCCAGCGCCTTCAATCGGGTAGCCAAGCATGACCGAACTCGTATTCGTCGTCTGCCTAGCCCTCTCGCCGCATCAGTGCGAGGAGCGGGCGCTTTCGTTCGTCGACGTCACGCCGATGGCCTGCGCCATGGGCGCGCAGGGCGTCCTGGCGCAATGGCGGGCCGGTCGGCCCGGCTGGCGCATCGCGCGCTGGAAATGCGGCCCCAGCGGCGCCGGCGGCATGAAGGCCTGACCCCGACCCGAGCGCCGCGACCGCCTCAAGGCGACCGCCCGACCCTCCCCCGCCGGACCGAGCGGGGAGCCGGCGCGACCGGCCGTCGCGCAGGCGCGCCGCCGGCCCGTTCACGGGCTGGTCAGTTTTTTCGGTCAACCCTCGCGGCGTGAGTGCGCGTGGGGGGGCGGGATGGTCGAAGCTAAGCTGCGCGAGGTGCTCCTCGCCGAGGACAACCCGACCAACCAGATGATTTTCCGCGCCTATCTCGGAAAGCTTGGCGCGCGCGCCACGGTTGTCGGCAGCGGCGCCGCCGCCGTCAGGGCCTTCGCCGACGCCACGTTCGACGCGGTGGTCATGGACCTGCAGATGCCCGTGATGGACGGCGTCGAGGCCGCGAGGTCGATCCGCGCGCTGGAGGCGCAGCAAGGCAGGCCGCGCACGCCGATCATGGCGCTGACGGCGGAGAACGACGACGAGGCCCGCGCGGACTGCCTCGACGCCGGCATGGACGCCCATCTCGTGAAGCCCGCGACCTTCGCGCAGTTCGCCGAGGCGCTCGACGCGCTCGCCAGCGCGGCGCGGAAGGGATCGGCGGCGGCGTGACGGCTCAACCGAGCAAGAGCAGCCACAGCGTGATCGTGACGACGGACGCCGCCGTGCCGAGCAGCACCACGCTCGCGGCCGCGCCCTGCGCCCGGGCGTACATCGCGGCGAAAAGGTAGCCGTTGAGCCCCGTCGGCATCGCCGCCGTGACCACAGCCGCGCGCAGCGAGCCCTCCGGCAGATCGAAGACCCAGATCCCCAGCCCGAGCGCGAGCGCAGGGTGGACGACCAGCGAGATCGCCGCGGTCATCGTCGCGACCCCGATGTCGGCTCGCAGCGAATAGCGCGTCAGCGCGCCGCCGAGGCCGAAGAGCGCCGCCGGCAGCGCCGCCGTCGCCGCCATGTCCACCGCCGTCATCGCGAAGGCGGGCACGGCCACCTCGCCGAGATTGAGCGCGAAGCCCGCCGCGAGCCCGATGGTGAGCGCGTTCGAGAACATCGCCTTGGAGGCGCGGGTCACGGTCGCGACCAACCCCGCGCCGTCGCGCCGTGAGAACTCCATCACGACGATGCCGACGAGGTAGCAGAACGGCGCATGGATCGAGATGATCGCGATGTTCGGCGCCAGCGAACCCTCGCCATAGGCCCGCGTCATGATCGGC
This sequence comes from uncultured Rhodobacterales bacterium, assembly GCA_964352995.1. Taxonomy (GTDB): domain Bacteria; phylum Pseudomonadota; class Alphaproteobacteria; order Rhodobacterales; family Rhodobacteraceae; genus Rubrimonas. Next base: position 2,116 of record CAYGUQ010000039.1, on the reverse strand, counting down.
AGGCCCAGCAGCAGGCTGTTGGAGAACAGCGCGCAGAAGCCGATCGCCACCGCCTCCCCCGGCCGCCTGCCCCACACCTTCCGCGCCAGCACGATGGCCAGCGCGAAGCAGACCAGCGCGCCGAGATAGAAGCTCGCCAGCAGGTCGAGGTCGAAGGCCGAGGCGAGATCGAGCCGGTAGATCGCCGCGAACAGCAGCAGCGGCACCGCGAAGCGCACCGCGAACGCCATCACCCCGTCGACCGCCTCGCCGCTCACCACCCTGGTCCGCGCCAGAACGTAGCCGGCCGTCACCAGCAGGAAGACCGGCGCGACGACCTCGAGCACCGAGAGCGCGCCGCCATAGGGGCCGGTCACAGCGCGAACGCCAGCGTCATCCCGTCATGGGCGGGGTCGACATGAGCGGGCGTCTCGGCGGCGACGCGGTCATGGTCGAGGTCGATGTGCATGTTGGTGACGATCGCGCGGCGCGGCGCCGCCCGCTCGATCCATTCCAGCGTCTGCGAAAGGTGGGAGTGGCTGCTGTGCGGCTCGTAGCGCAGCGCGTCCACGATCCAGCAGTCGAGCCCCTGCACCGCGGCCCAGGCCGCCTCGCTCATGGCCGAGACGTCCGGCAGATAGGCGACGGGGCCGAAGCGGAAGCCGAGCGCCTCGATGGCGCCATGCGGCGTGGCGAAGGGCAGCACGTCGAGCGGCCCGCCCGGCCCGTCGATCGCGATCGGCCCCTCGATGACGTTCATCGCGAGGATCGGCGGATAGAGGCTGCCCGGCGGCGTCTCGAACACGTAGCCGAAGCGCGTCAGCAGGATCTCGGCGGAGGCCGGCGGCGCCCAGCAGGGCAGGATGGCGCGGCGGTTGAAGACGACCTGTCGCAGGTCGTCGAGGCCGTGGCAGTGGTCGGCGTGGTCGTGGGTGAAGAGCACCCCGTCGAGCCGGCCGACGCCCGCGTCGAGAAGCTGCGCGCGCATGTCGGGGCCTGCGTCGACGAGCACCCGCGTCGGCTCGGCGCCTTCGACGGCGGCCTCCGCGAAGCGCTCCACGAGGATCGAGCAGCGACGGCGGCGGTTCTTCGGGTTGGTCGGGTCGCAGGCGCCCCAGCGCCCGCCCAGCCGCGGCACGCCGCCCGACGAGCCGCAGCCGAGGATGGTCACCCGCAGCTCGGCCATCAGGCGGCCCGCGCCATGGCGGCCTTGCCGAACAGGCGGTCGAAATTGGCCGAGGTCGCGGCGGCGAAGGCGGCGTAGTCCAGCCCGAACGCCTCCGCGCCCACGCGCGCGGTCAGCGCCGCATGGGCCGGCTCGCAGCGCTTGCCGCGATGCGGCGGCGGCGCGAGATAGGGCGCGTCGGTCTCCACGAGGATGCGCTCCAGCGGCGCGGCGGCGAAGATCTCGCGCAAGGGGCCGGACTTCGGAAAAGCCGCGATGCCGGACATCGAGAGGTAGAAGCCGAGGTCGAGCGCCGCGCGCCCCAGCGCCTCGCCCGACGAGAAGCAGTGCATCACGCAGGAATAGGGCCCCGCCGCGTGCTCCTCGCTCAGGATGCGCGCCATGTCGTCGTCGGCGGCGCGGGCGTGGATGATGAGCGGCAGCCCGGTGCGCCGCGCGGCCTCGATGTGCACGCGCAGCGAGGCCTGCTGCGCCGCGGCCGTCTCGGACGTGTAATGATAGTCGAGCCCGGTCTCGCCTACGCCCACCATGAGCGGGTGCTCCGCCAGCGCCGCGATGTCCTCGGGCGCGACCGGCGGATGCTCGGCGACGTTCATCGGGTGCACGCCGGCGGCGAAGAACACGCCTTTGTGCGCCTCGGCGATGGCCTGCGCGCCGGGAACCGCGGAAAGCTTCGTCGCGATGGTGACCATGCGCGTCACGCCGGCGGCGCGGGCGCGGGCGACCACGGCGTCGAGATCGCCGGCGAGTTCGGGGAAATCGAGGTGGCAGTGGCTGTCGACGATGGCCGGCGGCGCCCCTGCGCCCGGCGCCGCCTCGCCATGGAGAGGCAGCCCGGTCGGGGGCGGCGCGGGCGGCTGGGCGGGCGGCATGGCGTAGGCTCCGGCGGGTCAGGCGCTTGGCGCGCGGTAGAGGGTCGGGGCGCGCGCCGTCACGCCGCGACGGCGCGAC